>JAXJVZ010000348.1:0-2604 GCA_036308285.1 Agathobacter sp.
AAATATAGAATAAACAACAATGCATATAATCCAACAAATACTAATGGGATTAATGATATTATTTTTAAAATTTTATTCTTATCTTTATTGGTAACCCAAAAGATTATACTGAACACACTCCCAACCATACAACCAAGCGCCAATCCACTAATAACTGCTTCAATAATTTCAGTTTCAATCATACACATTATTCCAACTATACAAATAGGTGAAACAATTGAAAGAATAGCCATAAGTGGAGAAAAAATTTTTTTCGCTCTATCCTTCTTTGGCACCCAAGGAATACATCTATTTACTTTTTTACAATACTCAATATATTCTTTCCCATATAAATCTTTAAGCCATACTTCCTCTGTTTTGATTAAGAATACAGTCATATAAATCCAGCAAATCACAGGAATAATAAATAACAAAAGATTATTTGCAATGAAAATTGCACCCACGCAAATAAGAAATCCACCTGAATAAACCGGATTTCTGGTATATGCATATACACCATCTGTTATCAGTTTGTTCTCTTCAACATTCTTGAATAATTTCGATTTATACTTTGCGCTTAAATCAAGATAAAAACCAAATATTATCAGTAGAATTCCTACTACTAAAAAAGGAACTTTTAAGATACTAAAGCTTGCAAAACCGACATCAAATACATACGTTAACCATATTGCAATTGCTGTAATTAATACCTGACCATAAACAATCACAGGTCCTACTCCAAATAGTGGTAAGTGTTTATTATCTTTACTCATATTTTTTCATCTATGTCCTTTTTCTCTTCAACTGCACTCACTTATGCAATTGTCCCATATTACTCCTCATCTGGTGCCTGACCATCATGTGCCAGCCACTTACAATCTGTTATTTCCATATTTGTAAAAGTAGCCTTGAATGAAGAATCTTCTGGGCTACAGGCATATATTCCAAACTTGATTTCATCTATTGCCTTATACATATGACATATTCTCATCTGCTTATATTTGATGCCATCCTCCGAACATTCAATACAATAATCATCCTCTCGTCTACTGAATCTGTACCACATAGATTTAATTCCTGCATCAATTTCTGTTGTTGCCCAATCGGAATATCCATTGTTAGTTGCTACACTTCCAAGATGCTGAAACTCTTCGTTCTCATATTCAATAGAACCTTTAAGCCAGTTCTCGCTATCAAGGTACATGACTACACCACACTGGTCAAAACGCACCTTACTTTCAAATTCAGTTTTCACTACAAAAGAAAAATATTTCTCTGATGTTTTCAACTGAAGAACCGGTGCATTATCATTTCTAAAATGGTAATATGTTCTCTGCCACAAATCAGTATGTGGTTTTGTAACAATTTCTATTTTATCCTCGGATATAGAATAATCCTCAGGCATTCTTGTCCATTCTAATTTTTTTACATCAAATTTCATCGCTCATTACATCCTTTCAAACTTGTACTACTATATATAAAGATTATTCTTACTAATAATTTCTTCAAGAAATCTATTTGTATCGATACATGACTTTTTCCCTGATTTACATAAATGCATTTGTACTGGTTCTGCAATCATCAATCTATTGTAAAAATCTAAACTTTCAGGATAAATGTGATATGCTTTTCCTACTACATTGTCATGTTCATCCTGCCACAATGCCAATTCCTGACAAAAATTTTCTGCAACATGATAAAAGGATCTGGATTTACTCCAGACCCTCATTATCCCAACATATCAACAACCACCCACTCATCAACAGTTCTGCTCGTACTTGAGATATTTACTCCAATTTTATGAACCTGCCTTTTATCACCTTGATATGGAAGTGCATATTGCATTTCTTCTATCTGTTCTAATGCTTCTGCTGCACTTTTATCCAACTTAAATTCAAAGATAAATACATCGTTGTCTGTCTCTATTATTATATCCGCTCTTCCCTTGCTGTTTTGCTTTTCGGTAAGGGTTGTGTAGCAGCCTAGTAGACGGTTGATGATATAGAAGGTGTATGAAAAATGTGTTTCAAAATCCTTAGCTCTTTCGTCCTTGTTTGCTTCGTAAGGTATGGATGCCAGAAATGCTGTAAACGCATCACGTACTCCATCCAGGTCACAACGTCGAAGCATGCGGCTTATCCTTATAATGGCATTATCTACATCCACATCATTTTTTCTAAAATAGCTGTTTGCAAGGAGCACTGCAAAGCCTCTTCTTACCTCATCATTTGGAAAATCCAGGGTATACAGTCGGTCTCTTATATCATAGCCTTTTATTGTTAGATATCCACTCTGATAAAACATGGCAAGAGGATTTTCCACATCTGCACGATAATCCATAAAATACTCTGGTCTATACTCCTCATACAGTAACTTCTGCATATTTACATTATGTCCTTCAAGAAGCTTTACCAGGTATGTCGGTGTCCCGCTTCTGTACCAGTAGTCATCAATTCTTTTTAAATCAAATGCATTAATGATACTGAATGGATTATAAATATCTAGCATGTTCTCACTGAAATGATATCCGTCATATTGCTTTTTCAATTCACCTTTCATTTCATCTACAGCACAACCATATTTATCTGCCATTTCTTTTATCGGTTCTGCAAAATACTGATAGAG
>JAXJVZ010000349.1:0-8979 GCA_036308285.1 Agathobacter sp.
ACTACCACTTGCACCATCTAATGCAGCCTTAACATTATTAGCAGAAAGACCACTTGATGTTGTATAATTATAATCTTTAAGAAGCTGTGCAAGTGAATCTTTATAACCACTTGCATTCTGAATTTCGTTTACAAGTCCTGTAAAATAACCCTTTACACTTGTAATATAAGCAGGGATATTATAGAAAACTCTATAAAGTGCTAACCAAATAGGCATCTGAATTAACATTGGTAAACATGTACCCATTGGATTTACACCATATTTTTCATAAACAAGCTGCTGCTCATTATTCATAGCCTGGATAGAGGCCTGATCTCTTTTACCTTTGTATTTCTCAGCGATAGCCTGGATTTCCGGCTGCATAAGCTGGGTAAGTTTAGAAAACTTCTGCTGCTTAATTGTAAGTGGCAACATACAAAGATAAATCAAAAAAGTAACAATTACAATACTTAATACAACACTTTCAATTCCGAACACATTATACACAAACATGTAAATTGCATTCATTATCCATCCTAAAAATTTTGCTATAGGACCAAGAATTTGTCCGGAAGATGCCGTTAATAAAATATTCGACATAAAAACCTCCATTATGGAACCGGATCATATCCTCCATGCGAAAAAGGATTACATCTCAATATTCTCCACGTTGCCAACGCTCCACCCTTAATTGCTCCATACTTTTCCACAGCTTCAAGTCCATATGTTGAACAACTTGGACAATATGGGCATTTAGTAGATTTCATCGGAGAAATATATTTCTTATAAAATTTAATTAGAAAAATTAAAATTTTTTTCAATATGATTCCATCTTCTTTCTAAATTTCTTTATTTTCTTGATGAATTATTTTATGAAGACCTCCAAGGTGTAAAAGTGCACTTTCAATATCATGATAACTTGCATTCTTAGCATTTACCCTTGCGATGACTACAATGTCTAAACCACTATTAAACATGTCTTCATGTAGTCTATAACCCTCACGAATTAAACGGGTTATGTGATGTCTTATAACACTATTTCCAACTTTTTTACTTACTGATATTCCTAAATTGTTTTTTTCTGTATTATTCTCAACTACATACATAACCAAAAATCTGTTAGCTAAAGATTTTCCATTATTATATACATATTGAAAATCCTTGTTTTTCTTTAATGATTCTGAAAATTTCATAGGATTTTACTCCTTTAAAAAATGACCATAAAAGAAGAAAAGACCACAAACATGTGGCCTATGCTGATAATTTTTTTCTTCCTTTTAATCTTCTAGCAGCTAAAACTTTTCTTCCGCCTGCTGTCTTCATTCTCTGTCTAAAGCCATGAACCTTAGATCTCTGTCTTTTCTTTGGTTGGAATGTCATCTTCATTTTGTTTCCACCTCCTCTACGTTAAAAAACATCAGATAAATTATAACAAAAAACTGATTATTGTCAATAGGTTTTAATAATATATTTAATTAATTCACCAAAAAAGTTATCCCCTTTTTGTGGATAAGATGTGGATAAAGTGTACACAAAATATGGACAAATTGTTCAAAACACCTGTGAGCCTTTATAACTTCACGTGTATAACTTTTATTGCTTTTAAACACCTTTAAATCGTTGATTAAAAGCATAAAATAGTGTACTATATAATTTGTAGGATTATGGATAACTATCCTATTTTATATATTAGATATGGAGAAACTCGATGGATAAGATATTAGAAAAGTGGAATGAAATACTTAAAACAGTAAAAGAAGAGCATGAGTTAACAGATGTTTCATTTGATGCATGGATTAGACCTTTAGAAGTATTTGCCGTTGAGGATAACAAATTATATATTTTAGTTCCTTCTGAACAAATGGGACTTAGCTACATTTCTAAAAAATATTATCTTCCACTTAAAGTAGCGGTAGCAGAAATAATAGGAAAGGAATATGAAATTGAATTTATTCTTCCAGACCAGGCCAAAAACCTTTCCTTTAAAAATAAGAATAAAAACGAAATACCTAATAAAATAAATACATTAAAAAATGAAAATTCTAACCTTAATCCAAATTACACATTCGAAACTTTTGTAGTTGGAAATAATAACAGATTTGCGCAATCAGCTTCATTAGCTGTAGCAGAATCTCCAGGCGAGGCTTACAATCCGCTTTATATTTATGGTGGACCTGGATTAGGAAAAACTCACCTGATGCATTCTATCGGACATTTTATTTTAGAACAGAATCCAAATACAAAAGTAATCTATGTTACTTCTGAAGAATTTACTAATGAAGTAATTGAATCAATCCGTAATGGTAATGCATCATCAATGACAAAATTCCGTGACAAATACAGAACAGTTGATGTATTGATGATTGATGATATCCAATTCATTATTGGAAAAGAAAGTACTCAGGAAGAATTTTTCCATACTTTCAACGCCTTACAGACTCAGGGAAAACAGATAATTCTTACATCTGATAAACCACCTAAAGAGATGGAAACCCTTGAAGAAAGAATCAGATCCCGATTTGAGTGGGGTCTCATGGCGGATATCGGAGTACCTGATTATGAAACAAGAATGGCCATTCTTAGAAAAAAAGCCGAATCAGATAAATTTAATATCGATGATGATATTTTAAATTATATAGCTACAAACATTAAATCTAATATTAGAGAGCTTGAAGGAGCATTAAACAAACTCCTCGCATTCAATAATTTAGAGAATACTCCAATTACAATGGAGATAGCAGAAAGAGAGCTTGCCAATATAATAACACCGGACAAGCCAAGAGAGATAACTCCTCAGTTAATTATTGAGGTAGTATCAGAGCATTTCCACATTTCAGTAGACCAGATGATTTCTAAAAATAGAAGCAGGGATATTGCAAAGCCAAGACAGATTGCCATGTACCTTTGTAAGAATATGACATCTAGTCCACTTGATGCAATTGGACAATTGTTAGGAGGAAGAGATCACTCAACAATTATCCACGGTATAAGAAGTGTAACTGACGAATATGAAAGCAATGAATCAACAAGAGATCTCATTGAAACAATAAAGAAAAAGATTAATCCAAACTAGTTTCTTCCTATTATAATATAGGATTAAAATAATCTTTTTTATATCAACATATTAACGTTTATAAAAATACAAATTAGGTTAATAAAATTGATAACTTTTTTATTAACATTTTTATCCAAATTATTAAGGTTAAACTAACGTATATATTAAGATGTTATCCAACCTCTTAAACTATTGATTTTTAAACAAAAAACAGGGTTATAAACTTTTAAACAACCCCTAAGAATAATATTACTTATATCTTTTATATTTATATAAACCAGGAAGGAGTTTACCGATGAAACTTATCTGTTCAAAATCAAACTTACTAAAAGGAGTAAACATTGTTTCTAAAGCAGTACCTACAAGAACAACAATGGCTATTCTTGAATGTATCTTAATAGATGCATCTACTAATGAGATTAAGTTAATGGCTAATGATATGGAATTAGGTATTGAAACAAGAATTGAAGGAGAAATAGCTGAAAGAGGAATTGTAGCATTAGATGCAAAGATTTTTTCTGAGATTGTACGTAAACTTCCTGATAGTGATGTAACAATCGAAACAGATAGTTCATTTAAGACAGTTATTACATGTGAGAAAGCTAAATTTAACATTATAGGAAAATCTGGAGAAGATTTCTCTTATATTCCTTACATTGAGAAGAATGAATCAATTGTTCTTTCACAATTTACATTAAAAGAATTAGTAAGACAGACAATTTTTTCAATAGCAGACAATGACAATAACAAACTCATGACTGGTGAATTATTTGAAATAAATGATAATGAACTTAAGGTAGTTTCTCTTGATGGACATCGTATTTCTATCAGAAATATTGAGATGAAGAACCATTATGAAAACAAAAAAGTGGTTGTTCCTGGTAAAACTCTGCAGGAAATCAGTAAAATTATTCCAGGTAATGCAGACGAAGATGTGCTTATCTATTTTACAGATAACCATGTAGTATTTGATTTTGATACAACAACAGTAGTTTCAAGATTAATTGAAGGTGAATATTTTAAGATTGACCAGATGTTATCATCAGATTATGAGACAAAGGTTAAGATTAATAAAAAAGAGCTTCTTGAATGTATAGACCGTTCAACTCTTCTTGTAAAAGAAGGAGACAAGAAGCCAATTATCATGACAATTACAGATGGAAATATGGAATTAAAGATTAATTCATTTATTGGATCAATGAACGAAGACATTGATATCGAAAAAGAAGGAAAAGATATCATGATAGGATTTAATCCAAAATTCTTTATTGATGCCCTTCGTGTAATTGATGAAGATACAATAAGTATTTACATGGTAAGCCCAAAAGCACCATGTTATATAAAGGATGATGAAGGAAAATTTGTTTATCTTATTCTTCCTGTTAACTTTAACACAGCATCAAATTAGGAGTTTTGTATGATAGAAGTATCAATTAGAGCAGAAGAAGAATATATAAAGCTTGGACAGGCATTAAAAAAGGCCGGACTTGTTGATTCAGGAGTGGACGCTAAAATGGTTATTTTAGACGGACTTGTTGAAGTGAACGGTGAAAAAGAATTACAAAGAGGAAAAAAGCTTCGTGATGGAGATATTGTTTCTTACAATGGAGAAACAATCAAGATTTGTAAATGATAATTAAGTCAATTGAACTGAGTAATTTTAGAAATTATGAAAATTTGCATATAAATTTTGATCATGGAACCAATATCCTTTATGGTGATAATGCTCAGGGAAAAACAAATATACTCGAAGCTGCCTATTTAAGTGGAACTACTAAGTCTCATAAGGGCAGCAAAGACAAGGAAATGATAAGATTCGAAGGTGATGAAAGTCACATAAGAACTATTGTTTCTAAGAATAATAAAGATTATCAGATTGACATGCATTTAAGAAAGGTTGGCTCAAAGGGAGTAGCAATTAATAAAATTCCCATAAAAAGAGCCAGTGAACTTTTTGGAATACTAAATATAGTTTTTTTCTCTCCGGAGGATTTGAATATAATTAAGAATGGTCCAGCTGAGAGAAGAAGATTTATAGATACAGAGTTATGTCAGTTAGATAAATTGTATTTATCAGATTTATCTAAATACAATAAAACGCTTATTCAGAGAAATAAGCTGTTAAAAGATATAAATTATAAACCAGAACTAAGAGAAACATTGCCAATTTGGGATATGCAGCTCATTGAATATGGCAGAAATATTATAAAAAAGAGAAAAGAATTCATAGAAGAATTAAATAATATAATAGGTGAGATACATCACAAAATATCAGGTGGAAAAGAACAGCTTATACTAAAATATGAGCCAAGTATTGATGATATTTTTTTTGAAGATGAGATATTAAAAGTAAGACAGAAGGATTTAAAGCTTTGTCAGACAACAGTAGGACCTCATAGAGATGATATGCTTTTTTCAGTAAATGGAATAGATATCAGAAAATATGGTTCTCAGGGACAACAGAGGACATCAGCATTATCTCTTAAATTATCAGAGATTGATTTGGTAAGAAAATCAATAAATAATACACCGGTATTACTTTTAGATGATGTACTTTCTGAATTAGACAGTAATAGACAAAACTATTTGTTAAACAGTATAAGTGATATACAGACAATAATAACTTGTACAGGATTAGAAGAGTTTGTTAAGAACAGATTTCAAATTAACAAAATTTTTCAAGTTATAAATGGAGAAGTATTTGAAAAGGAATCTGTAACAGATATATAGAAATGCATTTTGGCAGCAGGAGGTTCTTTCATGAGTGAAGAATTAAAGAAAAATCAGGAATATGGAGCAGATCAGATCCAGATTTTAGAGGGTCTTGAAGCTGTGCGCAAAAGACCTGGAATGTATATAGGAAGCACATCATCAAGAGGTTTACACCATCTTGTATATGAGATTGTGGATAACTCTGTAGATGAGGCATTAGCAGGTTATTGTAAAAATATTACTGTAACAATTGAGCCAGATAATTCTATAACTGTACAGGATGATGGACGAGGAATTCCAGTAGGAATGAATCATAAAGCTGGAAAATCTGCACTCGAAGTAGTATTTACAGTACTTCATGCCGGAGGAAAATTCGGAGGTGGAGGATACAAAGTGTCAGGTGGACTTCACGGAGTAGGTGCATCTGTAGTTAATGCACTTTCAACATGGCTTACAGTAGAAGTATATAAAGATGGAAAAGTATATTCTCAAAGTTATAAAAGAGGAAAAGCTGACCATGAAGTAAAAGTGGTAAGAGATTGTGATCCTCAGTTACACGGAACAAAAATTCATTTCTTACCAGATGATACAATATTTGAAGACACAGTATACTGCTACGAAACATTAAAACAGAGATTAAGAGAAACAGCATTTCTTACAAAAGGATTAAGAATAATAATAAAAGATACAAGAGAAAACAGTATCCATAACCATGAATTTATGTATGAAGGTGGAATTAAAGAATTCGTTCAGTACTTAAATCGTGGAAAAGAGCCACTTTATCATGATGTAATTTATTGTGAAGGAACACAGAACGGAGTATATGTAGAAGTTGCAATGCAGCATAATGACTCATTCAATGACTCTACATTCAGTTTTGTAAATAACGTTATTACTCCAGAAGGTGGAACACATCTTGCAGGATTCAGAAACGCATTAACAAAGACATTCAACACATATGCAAGAGAAAATAAAATAATAAAAGAATCAGATTCAGCTTTAACAGGTGACGACATAAGAGAAGGAATTACAGCAATAATAAGTATCAAGATAGAAGAGCCACAGTTTGAAGGTCAGACAAAGCAGAAGCTTGGAAATAGTGAGGCAAGAGGAGCTGTAGATTCAGTAGTAAGTGAAAAGCTTACATATTTCCTGGAGCAGAATCCTGATGTAGCAAAAAATATCTGTGAAAAATCACTCTTAGCGCAAAGAGCAAGAGAAGCAGCGCGAAAAGCAAGAGATTTAACAAGAAGAAAAACTGCACTTGAAGGAACATCACTTCCAGGAAAGCTTGCAGACTGTTCAGATAAAGATCCAAAGAATTGTGAAATATTTATCGTAGAGGGAGACTCTGCGGGTGGATCAGCAAAGACAGCCAGAAGTCGTGCAACACAGGCAATACTTCCACTTCGTGGAAAAATTCTTAATGTAGAAAAAGCAAGGCTTGACAGAATATATGATAATGCGGAAATCAGATCAATGATTACAGCATTTGGAACAGGAATACATGAAGACTTCAACATTGAAAAGTTACGTTATGATAAGATTATCATCATGACAGATGCCGATGTTGATGGAGCTCATATTGCAACACTAATGCTTACATTCCTGTACAGATTTATGCCTGAATTAATAAAGCAGGGACATGTATATCTTGCTACCCCACCACTTTACAAAGTAGAAAGAGGAAAAGGAGTATGGTATGCATACAGTGATGAAGAATTGAACAAAATTCTCACAGAGATTGGAAGAGATCAGAATAATAAGATTCAGCGATACAAAGGACTTGGAGAAATGGATGCCGACCAGTTATGGGAGACAACAATGGATCCAGAGAAGAGAATATTAAAGAGAGTCTATATTGATGATGAAAATACTTCAGAGCTCGATGTAACATTTACCACATTAATGGGTGATAAAGTAGAGCCAAGAAGAGAATTTATTGAAGAAAACGCAAAATACGTACAAAATCTTGACATTTAAGGAGGAAGTTTTAAGTGGATGACAAAATATTTGATCAGATACAACAGGTAGATCTGAAAAAAACAATGGAAACTTCCTATATTGACTACGCCATGAGCGTTATTGCAAGTAGAGCATTGCCAGATGTTAGGGATGGATTAAAACCTGTTCAGAGAAGAATTTTATTCTCAATGAATGAGATGAACAATACTTACGATAAGCCACATAAGAAATGTGCACGTATCGTAGGAGATACAATGGGTAAATATCACCCACATGGTGACAGCTCAATTTATGGAGCACTTGTCAACATGGCCCAGCCATGGTCAATGAGATATACACTTGTTGATGGTCATGGTAACTTTGGTTCTGTGGATGGAGACGGCGCAGCCGCAATGCGATACACAGAAGCAAGACTTTCAAAAATTTCATCACACATGATTGAAGATTTAGGTAAGAATACAGTAAAATTCATGCCTAACTATGATGAAACAGAAAAAGAGCCAGAAGTATTACCAGCAAGATTTCCAAATCTGTTAGTTAATGGAACAACGGGAATTGCCGTAGGTATGGCAACAAATATACCACCACATAACTTAAGAGAAGTAATTGGTGCAGTTGTAAAATTAATTGATAACGAAATAGCAGAAAAAGAAACAACAATAGATGAGTTAATGGAAGTAGTAAAAGGACCAGACTTCCCAACAGGAGGAATAATCCTTGGAACTGCAGGAATTAACGAAGCATACAGAACAGGAAGAGGGAAAATCAGGGTAAGAGCCGTTACAGATATAGAACCAATGGATAACGGTAAGAATAGAATCGTAGTAACAGAGCTCCCATATCTTGTAAATAAAGCTAAATTAATAGAGAAAATTGCAGAATTACATAAAGACAAAAAGATTGATGGAATAACAGCATTAAGGGATGAATCAGACCGTGAAGGAATGAGAGTTGTAATAGAATTAAGAAGAGACGTAAATCCAAGCGTAATTCTTAATCTGCTTTACAAACATACACAGCTTCAGGACACATTTGGAGTTATTAATCTAGCCCTTGTAAACGGAGAACCAAAGGTACTCAATCTTTTTGAGTTACTAAATTACTATTTAATTCATCAGAAAGATGTAGTTACAAGAAGAACACAATACGATCTTAATAAAGCAGAAGAAAGAGCACATATTGTACAGGGATTAATAATTGCCCAGGACAATAGTGATGAAGTAATAAGTATAATAAGATCAAGCCAGACAACAGCTGAAGCAAAGACA
>JAXJVZ010000350.1:0-11498 GCA_036308285.1 Agathobacter sp.
ATCTCTACATAAGTCGCCTTACTTTCCGCTGAAGTCACATCCAGCTCGTCCAACTCCAATTCCACCTCAACATAATCATCCGCTTTTCGTTGGGACAAGAGAACAACCGTCTCCACATGAACAGTATTAGGGAACATATCCACGCAACAAATCTTTTTAACCTCATACCCCCTAGCAGTAAAAATCTCCAAATCCCTTGCCAGACTACTAGGCTTACAAGAGATATAAACCATGTTCTCTACACCATAATTTATAATCTTCTCAATTGCCTTAGGATGAATACCGTCCCTTGGTGGATCAAGAATAATATAATCCGGTTTCTCCTCAATCTCATCAAGTACCTTAAGCACATCACCGGCTAAAAACTTACAGTTAGAAAGTCCGTTAAGCTTCGCATTCTCCCATGCCGCATCAACAGCCTCCTCAACTATCTCAACACCAACAACTTCCTTACATACAGGCGCCATCATCTGAGCAATTGTCCCCGTGCCGCTGTAAAGATCATAAACAGTTTTCTCATTCAAAGAAGACTCATCTCCATCAAGGATAAATTCTCTCGCTGTCTCATAAAGCACCTCTGCCCCTAATGAGTTAGTCTGGAAAAATGAGAATGGCGAAATCTGAAATTTAAGGTCAAGTAACTGCTCGTAGAAAAAGCTATCACCGAATAAAATGTCCGTACCTTCATTCTTAACCACATCTGCTACACTATCATTCATTGTGTGAAGAATTCCCTTGAACTCTCCCTTGTATGAAGCAGAAAGAAGTGCATTCTTCCAACCATTAAGAAGATTTTCTTCTTCGTATTTAATTCCGTCTTTGCTTATTATTTCCTGACTTGTGGTTACAAGGTCTACAAGAATCTCGCCTGTCTTTGTTGCCTTTCTAACAAGTAGATGTCTTAAGTATCCCTGATGAGTAAGTCTGTGGAAAAATGTAATATTCTTCTCTTTGAAATACTCAAGTGTCACCTTAAGAATCGTCCTGAAATCCTCATCAACAATCATACAGTCACATACCGGTACAATATCATAAAAGCTTCCTCTTTTGTGCATTCCAAGCGCAAGTGGACCATCCTTGTATTCGTCGCCGAAAGAAAATTCCATCTTGTTTCTGTACTCTGTTGTCTTTGGACTTGCCTTGATTCCCAAAAACTCATATCCGGCTTTCTCTTCATCTCCGATTGCATCCGCAATAAGCTTTTTTACCTGATTAAGTTTAATTTTAATCTGCTCTTCATATGGTACTGGCTGGTATGTACATCCGCCACAGGCACCAAAATGTGGACATCTTACACCACTTTCAAGTGGTGAATTCTCAAGCACTTCAAGAAGTCTTCCTTCCGCATTTCCATGCTTTACTTTATTAACAAGAAACTCTACCTTCTGTCCCGGTATTGTATTCTTTACAACTACCTGCTCGCCTTCTTCCGTACGAACAAGTCCCTTATTGGGAAATTCAACTCTTTCTACAATTCCTTGTCCTTTAAATCTTTTTTTCATACTTTAATTATCTCCTACAAAATCTATCTATTACTACTCACCATACTTTTCAATAAGGTCTTAGCATCATTGCTGCGGAATACGCGTCAACTTTGCTGTACATCCGCTTCTTGCTCATTCCTGCAATCCATAATATATTTATACAGTAAAAGAGGGCTACTAACCTGTAGCCCTACCCTTAATCTTAAAATTATTCTTCTTCAAACTTATCATCAGATGCTGCTGTAGCATCAGTCTCTGCCTCTTTCTTAGGAGCCTGAACCAAATCATCTTCGTCATCTTCCTCAAAGAAATCATCATCAAAATCGTCATCGAAGTCATCTTCGAAATCGTCAAGATAATCTGGAATAAAGAAACGATATACTCCGTATGCAGCAGCTGCAACAGCAACAATTACTCCGATTACTGCGAAAATAATTAATGCTTTTGAAGGTTTCTTCTTCTCATCTTCCTTCTTAAGTAACTCAGTAATTTTTGCATCTCTTAAAATATCTTCTACCTTGCTCATATTCCAATACACTCCTTCTCATAAAAGTTATTGTAATTATATCATATTTTGCCCCATTTTCCTATTATAAATTCAATTTATTTTATAAAAAAACATTAAATTTTCTTCAATTTAGCAAATGAGGCAAACATCTTCTTAGTTCCAACCTTATCGAAGTCTACTGTAACCTCGTAATCTCTACCGCCTTCGACTATAGCCATAACCTCACCGTCGCCGAATTTGATATGCCTTACTCTGTCTCCTACCGAATAATCAAGACTTGCTCCGGCGGTGGATGCACTGCCAAATGAGCGCTGATTGCTCACAGGTGTATACACTGGCATTTTTGTTCTCTTATTACTAAAGGTTGTTGCATACTCTGTTCCATATGATGGAGTCTGCCTGAAAGTTTCCCTTGCTTTTCTAAATGAATCATTTTTCGTAGGAATATCATCTCTTGACTTTGACTCATATATCTCACCCGCAAGTAGCTCTGCCGGAATCTCTTTTACAAAGCGTGACACTTTTCCAAACTGTGTCTCACCACGTATCATTCTCATTCGTGCCGAAGTTATAGTAAGATGCTGCATTGCTCTTGTTATTCCAACGTATGCAAGTCTGCGCTCCTCCTCAATCTCAGCTGTTGCATTATCACTGACAATCGACATATAGCTTGGAAACAGACCGTCCTCCATACCGGCTAAGTACACATTAGGAAACTCAAGTCCCTTGGCACTGTGAAGTGTCATAAGCACAACATAATCACTACTTTCATCGAGACTGTCAATATCAGCCACAAGTGCAACCTCCTCCAAAAATCCACTAAGACTTGGCTGCTCCTCACCTTCTTCGTAAGCCACAGCTTTACTTATAAGCTCGTTGATGTTCTCTATTCTTGCCTGAGCCTCTTCACTATCCTCAAGTTCTAACTCCCTTACGTATCCTGTTGTCTCGATTATCTCCTCTAAAAGCTGTGAAACAGTAAGAATATCAGACTTTGCTTTCATAGACTGAATAAACAGTGCAAATGGGGTAATCTTTGTCTCTGCCCTTCCAAGCCCCGGAATATCAGCAGCATGGCATAAGGCCGTAAAGAAATCCATCCCCATATCAGCTGCATAATTATCAACCTTTGTTATACTTGCCGCACCTATACCACGCTTTGGAACATTGATTATTCTCTTTACAGCAAGATCATCCTTACCATTATCAATCGTCTTAAGGTAGCACAGCATGTCTTTTACTTCTTTTCTTGAATAGAAATTTACTCCTCCGACAATCTTATACGGAATATTAGCTGTAATAAATTTCTCCTCAAAAATACGCGACTGCGCATTAGTTCTGTAAAGAATTGCACAATCTTTGTATGTAGCCTCACCTTTTCTTACTCTTCTCTCAATGTCTCTTGCAATATAATCAGCTTCCTCGTATCCACTCTCAAGCTGCCTGAAATCGATCTTATCTCCGCGTCCATTGTCTGTCCATAGACTCTTATCCTTACGACCTTCATTGTTTGCGATTACATTGTTGGCCGCATCGAGAATGTTCTGCGTAGATCTGTAATTCTGCTCAAGCTTAATTACTCTTGCCTCCGGAAAATGCTGTTCAAAATTAAGAATGTTATATATGTTTGCCCCTCTGAATTTGTAGATAGACTGGTCATCATCACCAACTACACAGAGGTTTTTATTCTTCATTGCAAGCTGCCTTATAAACTCAAACTGAACAGTATTGGTATCCTGATACTCATCAACCATGATATATCTGAATCTGTCCTGATAATACGACAAAACCTCTTTATCAAGCTTAAAAAGCTCAACCGTCTTAAATAAAAGATCATCAAAATCAAGCGCATTATTAGCCTTTAATGCCTTCTGGTATTCTGTATATACCTGTGCCTGCTTTCTCTTTGTATAATCACCAGCAGCTCTGTTTTCAAATTCAATTGGTCCAATCATCTCATCCTTTGCAGAGGAGATGACATTCAAAAACATTTTTTCCTTAAAAAGCTTTGTGTCTATCTCTAACTTTTTGCAGATTTCCTTCATAAGAGTCTTCTGGTCATCAGCGTCATATATTGTAAAATTAGTGTCATATCCCAATCTGTCAATAAATCTTCTAAGAATTCTTACACAGGTTGAATGGAAGGTGGAAACCCATATACTCTCTGAGCCATATCCCACCAGATCATCAATACGCTCTCTCATCTCTCCTGCGGCTTTATTAGTGAAGGTTATAGCCATGATATTATATGGATTAACTCCCAGCTCTTCTATAAGATAGGCAGTTCTATGTGTAAGCACACGAGTCTTACCAGAACCCGCCCCTGCAAGTATGAGTAATGGTCCCTCTGTATGCATAATAGCCTGCCTTTGCATTTCATTCATGTTATCTAAAGTCATCTTGTAATTTACCTTTCAAAAATCTTGCACATATATTCATATCACCACAATAGATGTATATTATATCACTTTTATGGCCTTCTAAAAAGAGGCAAAAAATTCTTGTTATATAGTTTTCAATACTATATAATGAATCAAGAGGTGATTAATATGAATAAAGAGGATCGCAGATTTTTAGCAGACTTAATTCGCAAGCTGCAAAGTATTGACTTTGTACGTCCTGAGGACATTCCAAATATAGATTTATACATGGATCAGGTTACAAGCTTTATGGAGGATCAGCTTGAAGCTTGTAAACGCTATGACTCTGATAAAATTTTAACCAAAACCATGATTAACAACTACTCGAAGAATAACCTTCTTCCACCTTCTGAGAAGAAAAAATATTCAAGAGAGCATATGCTTACTTTGATTTTCATTTATTATTTTAAAAACATTCTAAGCATAAGTGATATTTCATCTATCCTTAATCCAATTACCGATAAATATTTTGGAAATAAGGAAGGCTTCAACATGCTTGATATTTATGAGGAGGTATTCAAACTCTCAACCGGTGAATCAGAAAAGCTTCTAAAAGACCTTGCCAAAAAATATTACCATGCAAGCCACACATTTTCAGATTTCCCTGATGAGGACAAGGAGTTTCTTCATTCCTTCAGTTTTATCTGCTCATTAAGCTTTGATGTATATTTAAAGAAAATGATAATTGAAAATATCATCGATAAATTAAACGACAAGAAAAATGACGATAAAAGTGATGATTAAAAAAATGACGCCGGCAATTAATTGCCGGCGTTATCCATTCTTGCAAAAACCATATCATAACCGTCATTCCCATAATTAAGTGAACGGTTTACTCTGCTGATTGTAGCTGTAGAAGCTCCAGTCTTCTCTGCAATATCCAAATAAGTCTTCTGATCTCGAAGCATCTTCGCAACCTCAAATCTTTGAGAAAGTGAAAGCAATTCATTAACTGTACACACATCCTCAAAAAAAGTGTAACACTCTTCTCTATTCTCAAGACACAATATTGCATCAAACAGATGATCTACGGCCTCTGTTCTCAATTTCTTGCTCATGTGATACCTCACTTTTTTATTATTACTTGGCTCTTAACTTTCTCTAGTTTAGCATATTAAAGTTTTAAAGTAAACACCTTTATTGCATAACTCTGCGTTTATGTTTATAATGGACTTGGCTCGCCCAATCTGGCGCCCTTCTCATATTACAGGTATGTTTGCAGACACGCTCTCGCTCGGGGCGTAACATAGCGGTACTAAATTCGCGAGGCACCCTTGCGGGCACCTCGCTCATTAAGTGCCGATGTTACTTTACGGTCTGCAAACATACCTGTAATATGAGAACGGCGCCAGATTGGGCGAGGGTAGAGAGTGTGTATATTTACATTTGTGCTGCGCAGTTGATATGGAATTCGAACGCGGATATTTCGTATTGTTTTTGTTTTATTTGTGCTGCGCACTGAACGTGGATTTCGAACGTGGAAATTTCATATTATTTTTGTTATATTTGTGCTACACACTGAATGTGGAATTCGTATGTCGAAATTGCGCATCGCCACACCTGCACTGCGCGGCCTCTACACAACTTTCCCTCTCCGCGTCGGAGGGTGGTACACATACTATATATATGTATTCAGACCGTAAAGCAACATCGGCACTTAATGAGCGAGGTGCCCGCAAGGGTGCCTTGTGAATTTAGTACCGCTATGTTGCGCCCCGAGCGAGAGCGTGTCTGAAAACATATATATAGTATGTGTACCACCCTCCGACGCGGAGAGCCACCACCCCAAAAAAGTAAGGAGAATACTATGAGAAAATTAGGTTATTTTTTGTATGCATTTGTGCCGTTTATTTTGGTAGAGATTGTACAGATAATATGTGTGTTTTATTTGACCGGAATATCGGCAATTTTTGGACTTGGTCCACTGAATGAACTACTTTTAGATGAAAGCTTCTCCACAATGATAATGATTATTTATACTTTAATAGTTATTTGTGGTTTTGGTATATGGTACTACTGCTGCTACGGTGGAGAATATATTGCGGGAGTTGACAGGCAGTTTCATCCGTTGCTCGTTGCCGGAGTGGTTGCACTTGTGCCTGGAGCTCAATTTCTTAGTAATTATATTTGCACTTTTATATATATTGTTAAGCCTGACTGGTGGGATTCATATGTAGAACTTATGGAGACAAGTGGACTTACTGAAACAACCTTTTTAATAATTGTTTATGCTGTTTTTCTCGGGCCAATCTGCGAAGAGCTTATTTTCCGTGGCGTTACTATGAGAATGTTTGGATGCGTATTTCCTTTCTGGCTGGCAAACATCTGTCAGGCAATTTTGTTCGGAGCATACCATATGAACATTGTTCAGGGAATTTATGCATTTGCCTTAGGACTGATTCTTGGATATGTATGTGATAAGGGTAAAAGTATATATTATTCAATATTCCTGCATATACTGTTTAATTTCTGGGGAACAATTATCTCATCCCTTTTTGATGAAATAAGCAGCACCGCATTCACGGAGCTGCTCATTCTGTTAATCACTGCAATTTCACTTGCAGGTGGATTTGTTCTATTTAAAAAAGGCTTACTCGCCAGAGATTATATTAACGAGAATCCAAGCTAGAGGGACACCTGACATTACTGCTGCAACAGTAGCCTTGAAATCCATATCAAGGCTACTTGCAGTAAATGTTCCTGTCCATGCACCTCTACATGTAACTGGAATAGTTTTATAATTTAATTACAAACGAGTTAAATAATTCTCTAAAAATGAAATAAGTGTCTGCATCTGCTCATCTGTACCGATAGATATTCTAAGATAATCTCCAATTCTCTCCGGCTTACTGAAATGACGAACAAAAATCTTATTTGCCTTAAGAGCCTCAAAAAGCTCATTTCCCGAAATCTCAGGATGCTTTGCAAAGATAAAGTTACTCTTTGAATCTCCAAACACAAAGCCTAATCTCTTAAGCTCCTGCTTTGTCCATTCCCTTGTCTTTATAACCTTCTCAACAGTCTGCTCAAAATATTCTCTGTCGTTAATTGCCGCAGTAGCAAGCTTGATAGTAAGCATATCCATAGTATATGAATTAAATGAATACTTTACATCGTTTAAGAATTTTATAAGCTTCTTACTTCCAATTGCATAGCCAACTCGCGAACCAGCCATTGAACGCGACTTCGAGAATGTCTGCACAACAAGAACATTGTCATATTTATCGATAAGTGGCAGCGCACTTACACCACCAAAATCAATATATGCCTCATCAACCACAACTATAACATCCTGGTTATACTTAATGATTTCCTCCACCTCAGAAAGTTCTAAAAGCTCACCTGTAGGTGCATTCGGATTTGGGAAGATAACGCCTCCGTTCTCTACAAAATAATCCTCTTTTTTTAGTTTAAACTCATCATCAAGAGGAATTACCCTGTATGGAATTCTGAGCATATCTGCCCATACATCATAGAACGAATAAGTTATGTCAGGAAATAAAACAGGCTTATCAGAATTAAAAAATGTCATAAAAATCATGGCAAGTACATCATCTGAGCCTACTCCTGCAAACACCTGCTCCTTATCTACATTATAAAAATCTGCAATAGCTGTCACAAGCTCTGCAATAACAGGGTCCGGATATAATCTTAATTTAGAAACCTCAAACTCCTCCATTGCCTTCTTCACAGCTGGCGACGGTGGATATGGATTCTCATTAGTATTAAGTTTAATTATATCCTTGTCCTTAGGCTGCTCTCCCGGAACATAGGGAACAACCTTTCTTACATTGTCTTCCCATTTACTCATAACACGGCCTCCATTTTAAAAATCCTTTAAAATCTTCATAATCTCTGTTGGATTACCATTCTCGTCAAACAGACTGTCTTCCTTAAAGAAAATACCAGCACCATTGTAACCTACAACACGTCTGATACGGTCTAATAAATCCTCCGCATCCTCCGCCTTAACGCCAGTCGCTGGAAGAACCACAAGCTCCTTACCAAATCTAAGTGCAAGATCATTAAGATTATGCTCTAACTTTCTGGGAGTATTCTCTTCGTCAAGATTATAAGCCAGCCCAATATATTCAAAATCTTCTCCATGATCAATGTAATTATCAAACCATTCACGATACATTTTATTGTCGCAACCATTTGATAAATGCAACATGAGTGGAACTCCCGGGTCCGCTGTTCTACATGCTCTAATTCCAGCACATGCAAATTTAGTCTGATTAACAAATTCTCCCTCTGCACCTTCTGGCAGCAAAATACCCTTTGATAATCCACTTCCTATCTGAACAACAGAAATTCTGACATCGGCTTCCCTAAATGCCATCATAGAATTATATGTAAAATCATATATCTCCTGCTCTAATTCAGCAAGACTCATTTGTGCCCATTTTCCTTCTTTTCTTCTGCAATAGTAAAAATTAAGCACTACTCTGATATTGGCATCACTTGCAGCCTTTGCAATTCTAATTGAATTCTCCAGCTTGTGACGGCCTGCTGCCTCAATATCATCAGCCTGCATCAGACTATCGTCACTCCAGATGCTTATTCTTATATAATTAATTCCGTTCTCCTTTAAAGTCTTAAAAGACGCTAAAGCACCGGAAATCTGTGCATCTGACAGAGTTCCAATATCCATTCCTTTGATAAAACGACTCATATAAAATCTCCTTGATGATTCATGCGAACTATATCATAAGCAATAGTCCACAAAAAGAAATTATACCATAAAATAATAAAAAGAACTACTTATTTATGAAGGTTATGTTCTAAAATCTTAAGATTTTCATAAAATTTATTAACATTATTAATAAGTACTTGAACTTTATTTTGATGATGATATAATTTCCCTCGAACATAAAATAAATCAGGTGGCATATTATGATTAAATTTAAAGCTAAACTATCATCATTTTATGATGGATACAAACACTTGTGGTGTATGTCATACTTCATTGTTTACCTTCTATGGTTTGCTTATCTTGAACGTACCGTAACCACTCGTTTTCATATTATACATGTAGCTTTGGATGATTATATTCCATTTTGTGAATACTTTGTTATCCCTTACCTTCTATGGTTCGCATATGTAGCCTGGGGGTTTGTATTCACAGCTACACATAACAGAGAAGACTTCTATAAATTGTGTGTCTTCCTCTTTACAGGAATGACTGTATTTTTAATAATTTCGACGATATATCCTAACGGACATTACCTTCGCCCTTATTATTTTACACGCCATAATTTCTTTACTACCTTATGTGGATGGCTGTATGCGTCGGATACTTCAACGAATCTTTTTCCAAGCATACACGTATATAACTCCTTAGGAATACACTTTGCAGTTCTTAACAGTAAAGAGCTTAAGCATAAGAAGACCGTTAAAATTATTTCCTGGGTGCTTTGTGTAAGTATAATTCTTTCAACAATGTTTATTAAACAGCATTCAGTATTTGATGTTGTCACTGCATTACTACTTGGCTCATTTATGTACAACATTGTTTATGTTAAAAAATACAACAATGTTTCTCAGAAAAGCGCAAACAAAATATCGCAGAATACAAAAAGACGTTACATCTGAAAATCAGAGTAACGTCTTTGTTATTCTTGCATTAAGCCATTTCAGTACATCCTCGTAGACTTCTTCCTTGCCTATCTCATTAAGTACTTCATGTCTCATGCCTTCATATAATTTAAATGATAAATCCTTCTTACCGGATCTTCTAAACATGTCATATACACGTCTTACGCCTTCTCCTAAATCTCCAACCGGATCATCATCCCCTGAGATAAAGAATATCGGAAGCTCTGACGGAACCTTCTTAACATTTTCCTGCCTGCACACATAGGCTACTGTCTCCATCAGGCCTATATATCCATTCATAGAAAAAAGAAAAGCACACATAGGATCTGAATTATTTTTCTTTGCCATTTCAACATCTCTTGTCGTCCAGTTTTTGGTTGGATCCTTTCCTGTCATATCAAACTTCTTATAAGACTTTCCGTAAGTAAGCTTTGTAATATGAATATTGCTATAATGCGAACCTCTTATCTTAGCTACCGCCCTTGCAAGTCTAAGACCGTTCCTTGTTGTAACAGCCGGAACATAACCTGTTCCAAATAAAATTACACCACTTAATCCTTTTGCATACTTTGTAATGTATTTTCTCAAAAGATATGAACCCATACTATGCGCAAGCATAAAATAAGGCATATCAGGATTCTCCTGCTGTGCTATACAACGCAGATGATGCATATCATTTACCAGCACAGCACTTGGCTTATCCTCGCAAAAATATCCATAATCCTTCTTTGTCTTTACTGAATGTCCATGTCCTAAATGATCATGTCCGTAAACAATAAATCCGTTAGAAGTTAAAAATTCAGCAAAAGCAGTATAGCGCTCAATATACTCTATCATTCCATGCGAAATCTGAATTACCGCCCTGATTTCTCCAGAATCAGGAATCCATTTAAGCGCATGAATTGTTGTTCTACCATCATTTGATAAAAAAGAAAAATCTTCCTTTTTCATTTCCATCCTCCACTTTAGTTTTGTCTATTTTGTTTCGTCAAGAATAGGAAGTAAACAGTTATACAACTCATTCTCATTATCCTGCTGTAATTCGAACTCACTGTATATATCACTTATCTGCATCTTATTACGCTCTTCTTCTTTTAAGATTTCTTCCTGCGTGTTTCTAATATCGATTACCTTGTCCTTTAATACTGACACTTCGTCTGCTCTGTCAGATAATGATATTTTCTCAGCGATTGCAATATTCTCATTACATTTTTTCATAAGATTGGCGGTTGCAACATTGCTATCCTTCAAAAGCATAACAAGCTTGTCAACCTGAGCCTTTAATACTTCATTCTCACCCTTTACATCTTCAAGCTCCTGTTGAAGTGATCCAACAACCCCTGCAAAGTTTGATGTATATGCTCTTATCTCTTCAGCCGCATCAACAAAATTCTTACCGGAATCCCCCATTCTTCCAGCTTCTATTGCCGCATTTAATGCCAGAACTCCCATCTGCTTTCTAAACTCTGACATCTGTGCTGCATAATC
>JAXJVZ010000351.1:0-10795 GCA_036308285.1 Agathobacter sp.
CTGGGAAAAACAGCTTCCATTTTTCATAAATACATTATTATACGAGGTCTAATCACATGAAAAATTTTGTTTTTATTTCACCCAATTTTCCTTCAAACTATTGGCTATTCTGCCGTGCACTTAAGAACAATGGCGTCAACGTGCTCGGTATCGGTGATGCTCCATATGATGAGCTTACCCAGGAACAAAAGGACAGCTTAACAGAGTATTTCCTTGTTGATTCATTACATTATGATGATCAGGTTTACCGTGCTATTGCCTTCTTTATTTTCAAATACGGTTCTGTTGACTGGATTGAGTCCAATAACGAATACTGGCTGGCAAGAGATGCATATCTTCGTACCCAGTACAATATCAAAAACGGCTTTGGCGAAGATGATATCAAGAAGATTAAATATAAATCTGCAATGAAGGAATATTATGCAAAGGCAAAAATTCCTACAGCAAAATATTATCTTGTAGAGTCATTAGACGGCTGCAAAGATTTTATATCGCAGGTTAATTATCCTGTAATTGCTAAACCAGATAACGGAGTCGGCGCTAATAACACATTTAAAATCAATAATGAAAAAGAACTTATAAACTTCTTTAATTACTTTGAAAATGATAACACCCCATATATCATGGAACAGTTTATAAAAGGTGAAATCTGTAGCTATGATGCAATTATTGACAATGATGGTAATCCTGTTTTCGAAACTGGAAATATCACTCCTATAAGCATAATGGATATAGTAAACAATCAGGACAGCTGTGCCTTTTATATTCTAAATAAACTACCGGCTGACACAAAAAAAGCCGGCAGAGCTGCCGTTAAAAGCTTCGGTGTTAAAAATCGTTTTATTCATTTTGAATTTTTCCGTCTTACAGAGGATATTGATGGATTAGGAAAAACCGGAGAGCTTGTAGGACTTGAAGTTAATATGCGTCCATCGGGCGGATACACTACAGATATGATTAATTTTGCATACAGCACTGATGTATACAAAATCTGGGCTGATATGATTACCTACGGTGAGAGCCATGTTGAGGTTGGCAAAGGTAATTTCTGTGTATTTATCGGTCGACGCGATAACAAGCAGTATGCACTCTCCCATACCGATTTGATGACAAAATATGGTATATCTATCAATATGCACTGTCGTATGCCTCAGGTGCTTTCTGCTGCTATGGGCGATTATGTATATATAGCAACATTTTCAACCCAGAAAAAAGTCAATACATTCTTAAAGGATGCTCTGAAAACTCAAAAAATAAGGAAATCGAAATAAAAAAAGTACTTCCAAAATTCATTTGGAAGTACTTTTTTATTACTATTATAGAAAGGCTTCAATCTGCCCAAGGAAATAAGGCAGCTGCTTTCTCCACCATACCCAGTCATGGCTTACATCATATCCCCAGTAATCCACCCATGCAGGTATATTCTTCTGCTTTAATACCCAGTCAAGTTCTCTTGTTCCATCAAGAGTCTCATTCTCCCAAGGTCCCTGACCAATACAGATAATAATTTTACTCTTTGCATATATATCCATATAGGGATGATCAGCCGGCATATTACGTAAAAAGCTTGCCGGAGAGTTACCATACACTAAATCATCCATATATCCGTGGAAGAAATATCCGGCATTGTATAGACCACTTAATGCAATTACACCCTCAAACAAATCAGGTCTTCTAAAAAAGAAATTCGCAGCATGAACAGCTCCCATGCTACATCCTGTTGTTATAGCCTTTTCCCTGGTATCATTTCTATCTTTCAGGGTAGGAAGAAGCTCATCTGTCACATAGGAAAACCACTTTTCCTGCATCTCAATTCTTTCTCTTGGGCTTCTCCACTCACAGGTCCAGCTCTCCCAGTCAAGACTGTCCACTAAAACGAGTTGTACTTTTCCGCTTTCAATAAAGGCCGACATACAATCCACCATTCCAAAATTCTCGAAATCATAAAAACGACCATTCTGTGCAGGGAATGCAAGACAGATTCTTCCTGTATCACCAAAAACCTTGTACTCCATGTCCCTATTTAATATACTGCTGTATTCCTTATAATAATTAATATTCATATAACTCCTATCAAACCTTCAAACTAGTTTATGCTTTTTTCTATCTGATTAATTATATATTAGTTGGACACAAATCACAATGTTTTTATATTTTTAATACAATTCTCTTGCCCCACAGATATATATACTTTATATTATTAAGTATGTTTATGAATTAGTTAATCAGGAGTAAAACAATGGGAAAAAAATCTATAAAAGAAAACAAGAATATCTATCAATTATGCCGTGAAGAGCTTGACCTTACAAGGGATAAAGCAAGCGAGATGATGCAATTTATCTCTTCTGACAGAATCGAAAAGATTGAGAATGAAAAATCTCTTCCTCATCCTGATGAGATTCTTTTAATGGCAGAATGTTATAAAAAACCAAATCTATGCAACTACTACTGCTCACACGAATGTCCTATTGGACACGAGAATGTTCCTGAGCTTAAACTAAAAGACCTTTCGCAGATTGTTCTTGAGATGCTTGCCTCTCTTAATTCCATGGATAAAGAAAAAAACCGCCTTATCGAGATTACTGCAGATGGCGAGATTACAGAGGATGAATACAGGGACTTTGCCTCTATCCAAAAGGAGCTTAACAAAATATCCTTATCTGTAAATTCTTTGAAACTCTGGCTTGACCAGATGGTTGCAGATGGGAAAATCGATAAGGAATTATTAGAAAAAGCTTCATTAATTGAGTAATAATATGCTATAATATCCTAGTGTTCTTTAACACATTAATTTGATGTATTTAATCTAAGGAGATTTTTATGAGTAAATTAATTATACCTAATGATTACAAATCCGAGCTCAATCTTCACGATACACAGGTCGGAATAAAAACTGTTAAGGATTTCTTTCAGGGAATGCTTTCACAGAGACTTTCCCTTACACGAGTTACTGCTCCTCTGTTTGTTGATCCTAACACAGGTCTCAATGATAATCTTAATGGCTACGAGCGCCCTGTTGCTTTCGGAATCAAAGAGCAGGATGATAAAATTGCAGAGGTAGTTCACTCTCTTGCAAAATGGAAAAGATATGCATTAGATAAGTATGGCTTTGAAGTTGGTGAAGGTATCTATACTGATATGAATGCTATACGCCGTGATGAAGATACTGACAATATTCACTCAATTTTCGTAGACCAGTGGGATTGGGAAAAGGTTATCAGAAAAGAAGATCGCAATATTGAATTTCTTAAGGATACTGTCAGAACTGTTTACAAGTGTCTTAGAAAAACTGAGCAGTACATGGCAATTCAGTACGATTACATAGACCTTATTCTTCCAAAGGAGATTTCATTTGTAACTACAGGTGAGCTTGAGGAAATGTATCCAGACTGTACTCCAAAGGAAAGAGAATACAACTACTGTAAGGAGAAAGGTGCAGCTTGCATTATGCAGATTGGTGACAAGCTTGCATCAGGCGAGCCACATGATGGTCGTGCTCCTGACTATGATGACTGGGCATTAAATGCTGATATCGTTGTATACTACCCTGTACTCGATATCGCACTCGAGCTTTCATCAATGGGTATCAGGGTTGACAAGGACGCCCTTCTTTCACAGCTTGCGAAGGCCGGATGTAATGAGCGTGCAGAACTTCCATTCCAGAAAGCAATTATTGAGGAGAAGCTCCCATACACAATCGGTGGTGGAATCGGACAGTCCCGTATCTGTATGTTCTTCTTAAGAAAAGCACACATTGGTGAAGTTCAGAGTTCTCTCTGGCCAGCAGATGTTGTAGAAGAATGTGCTAACAAAGGTGTTCAATTATTATAATTTAACAAAAAACTGCGTGAAAATTATCACGCAGTTTTTCTTATATGCACATAATTTGTGCCTTTTTCATCTCTTTAACACTTACCTATATCTATAACTCTATATTTTTCTTTATTTCCTATTATTCTTATCACTTTTATTAAACTTAAATATTTCTACACATATTAATGCAGTAAGAACGACTCCAATAAAAAATGCAAGAACCGAAATAATCCACGCGGCTATACTTCCATCAATCGTAAACGAAAGCAAATTAAACTCAGTCCTTATAACTGCTAAAAAATTAGCCACCATATGTCCACATAAGGCACCATATAAGCCATCAGTCCACTCCATAAAAATAGCCAGAGCAAATCCAATTATCAGCGCATAAATAAACTGTACTAAATTAAAATGAATCATTGCAAAAGCAAGTGAGGAAAAAATAACAGAAGGAATAATTCCTGTAACATATCTTAGCCTTCCAAAAACAATACCCCTGAAAACTAACTCTTCTAATATCGGAGTAAGTATTACAGAACCAACAATTTCAAGAACTATAAGGCTGCCATAGAAATTTGCATTTGCCTCTGAATATCCTGCTGACACTTCAGCAAGAGGCGACATAAGTATTATATTATTTAAACCAAAACTTAACAAAAGAATAGTTATTGATATTATAAGTACTTTTTTATAACAACTATTAATTGTGTTTTTTATATTAGTAATTAAACTATTAATAGTAATTACCTTTATTTTTTTATCTCGATTATTCTTAATCTGATTATTCTTTGCTGGATCATTCCTTGCCGCATTATTCCTAGCTGGATTATTCTTTGCCGCATTATTCCTAGCTGGAACAATAAATCCAGCTCTTGTATAGAATCCGAAATACATAATTGGAAGCATGATTATAGTCATTATTATCTGGCATAACATATACGATGATACTTCTGTTCCAATTATTGCCCTGACTATAGACATTACTATTACCTGAATTACAATATACATTATTGTTGGATATAAAATATCCATGATTATACTGGAAGTTTTATAATTTGTCTTCATATACTCTTATTGCCTCTGGAATTTCTAACATATCATCAAATATTTCAATTGCTCCTGCTTCTTTCATCTCTTTAACATTTCCAAATCCGAAACTTACACCAAAGCTTTTTATTCCAACCTTGTTTGCGCCTTCTATATCAAATATTGTATCTCCAATCAGACACATTTCATCTTTCGGAATAGCCTTCCATCTTCTCATAAGTTCATTAAGAACTTCTTCTTTAGTGTCGATTCTGCCATCAAAGGTTGCTCCTACAACCTCATCAAATAAATCGAGAATATCGAAATGCTTAAGGATATCCCTACAGCTTACTTCCGGTTTTGATGACGCAAGTGCAATTAAATATCCGTTCTTTTTAAGTTCAACAATACACTCTCTTACATTAGGATACAATCTACACTCATATTTACCGATTTTATTGTATCTTTCTCTGTAAACATCTACAGCTTCCACAGCCTTGTCCTTAGGAAAACCATAATGACTCATAAAACTCATAAATAAAGGAGGACCAATAAAAGCCTTAAGCCCTTCTATGTTATCCTCTTTCATTCCATAATGCTTCAAAGTATATAATACAGATTTAATTATCCCTTCAGATGAGTCAATGAGCGTTCCATCCAAGTCAAATAATACCGCTTTCATATCCTAATTATACCTCCATAAATGCCTCTTCTACAGCACGAACATCATAAAGCGAACCAAACTCGCAAATAATCTTCTCGCTACCAGCATGCTCTAGTGATAAATCCACAGCTTCCTTAATTGTATTTGCAGCTTTTATAGCCCTGGTAAATCCTGTTTCTTTTAATATCTCCGCACATTCCTTTGCAGATAATGCTCTTGGATTATCTGGTGTAATTGTAATAAATTCCTCCGCTAAAGGAAGAATCTCCTTTAACATTTTCGAGTAGTCTTTATCCTTAAGGATTCCTGTAATAAAAATAAACTTTCTATCCGGATAATAACTTCTTAAGTTATTAACAAGCCCTCTGATACCATGCGGATTATGTGCACCATCTACAATAACTGTTGGATTTGTTCTGATTATTTCAAATCTGCCTGGCCACTTTACATGACTCAAACCGTCTTTAATATTCTCAAGAGAAATATTGTAACCAAGAACATTTAATTCAGATATAATTTCTAATACAATGCTTGCATTTTCGACCTGAATATCGCCTGCAAGACTAATTGGAATATTTTCATACCCCTTATATGAAACATACTGCATACCATCTTCTCGTGCTATCAAACGCGGTTTTTCATCATTTTTTATTAACTTACAATTTAATTTACCCGCAGTTTCTTCTATAACATTCTCCGCTTCTTTGCTCTGTGAGGCCATAACAACAATACCATTTTTCTTTATTATTCCTGCCTTCTTTTGTGCGATTTCTGCTATTGAATTTCCAAGAAACTGCATATGATCAAAATCTATATTAACAATTACACTTATAAGTGACGATGAGATTATGTTGGTTGCATCTCCTTCACCACCCATTCCGACTTCCAATACAACAATATCACATTCCTCTTTTGCAAAAAACAAAAAAGCAACTGCAACAGTCTGCTCAAATTCAGATGGAGCTTCCTTCATCTTAGCACATTCGTTCTTAACCAGAGCAAATAATTCTTCCATCTCTTCCTGTGATATTGGATTTCCATTTATCAGAAACTGCTCCCTGAAATCAAAAATAACAGGGGATGTAAACATTCCTGTTTTATATCCCCCTGCCATTAATATCTGAGCCGTCATGGCACAGACAGAACCTTTTCCGTTTGTACCTGCGACATGAATGTATTTGAGCTTGTCCTGTGGATTTCCTAGTCTGTCCAATAATTCTCTTATTTTATCAAGTTCAAGAACTATATCTAAATTATCCATTTAGGCCTCACCATTTCAACTTTTATAATTTGATTAAATCTACATTATATTACTTCTTTGTACCTTTTGTATCTCTGTTTCCTACGCGAAGACGATTCAAAGCAATCTTCTTGCCTTTTACCTCTATCTCTTCGTTATCGTTCTCATTAAGAATAAATATATTTTTAAGAACATCAGGTTCATCAAGTTTCATTCCTCGTACACCTGCAGCCATCTTCTTTTTCTCAGGAATTGTCGATGTCTCAATTCTAAGGAACATATCCTTCTTAGAATGCATTACCATAGTCTGATTATCTGCAAGATATCCAACGGTCAATACCTCATCGCCATCTCCTAACTTAGTGGCCATTGATGTCTTACGTGACACTTCAAACTCAGAACCTGCTACCACCTTAAGCATAGACAATTTTGTAGCGAAGATTAGCTTGTTATTTACTACTTCTTCTAATGGTGCAATAAATACCATGTTCTCAACTTTGCTGTCATAATTACTCAGGTTGTCAATAGGGGTTCCTTTATCCCTGAATTTTCCATATGGCATATCAAGAACCTTAATCATATGCAGCTGGCCTGTGTTTGTAAACACACATACCCTGTCAATATTTTTAACTGTAAAAATATATTTATTCTCTGAATCAGCGGCCTCTTTGTTTCTCTCATAAACAGAAGGATCTACTGTCTTTACATATCCAAATCTGTCCATAAGCAGTACAACATCTGCCACTTCTATTTCCTTCTTAACAATTACAGCAGCCTCGAGATTATCAAGCTCCGTCTTTCTTGGAACAACATATGCCTTTTTAATTGCTTTAAGCTCCTTAATTATAACCTTTGCCATTGATCCTCTGTTTGAGAGTATATCCTCATATTCAGCTATATTAGCAAGAGTCTGCTCATGCTCCTTCATCAGGGCTTCTATCTCCAAGCCAATAAGTCGATACAATCTCATCTCAAGAATCGCTGTAGCCTGTCTCTCTGTAAATCTAAGCTGTGTAGCCTTTTTCTCAGACTCGAACGATTTTAGCTCAATATTCGAAATATCTCCCTGTGTAAGACATCTCTTGGCATCCTTTATATTCTTACTTCCTCGTAATATCTCAATAATAAGATCAATTACATTGCAGGCTTCAATTAAACCTTCCTGAATTTCCTTTTTATCACGTTCTTTTGCAAGTAATGTTGTATATTTTCTTGTATTTACTTCAAACTGAAAATTCACACTGTGTCGTATTATCTGGATAAGCCCCATTGTCTCAGGTCTTCCATCTGCTACAGCAAGCATGTTTACTCCAAAGGTGTCCTCTAACTTAGTCTTTTTATATAAAAGATTCTTAAGAGCCTCAATATCGGCACCTTTTTTAAGATCAAGAACTATCCTGATTCCTTCTTTTGATGAAAGATTGGAAATATCTACAATATCAGTTGTTGCTTTTGAATCCACCAATCCATAAATATCATTTACGAATTTTCCAATATTAGCACCAATCATTGTATAAGGAATCTGTGTAATTACAAGTCTTTCCTTGCCACCTTTTACCTGTTCCACTTCAACCTTACCACGGATTTTAATCTTCCCTGCACCGGTTTCATAGATTGATAAAAGATCATCCTTATTGGCAACAATTCCTCCCGTTGGAAAATCCGGGCCCGGAATGTATTCCATCATCTGTTCTGTAGTAATATCAGGATTCTTCATATATGCGATTACTCCGTCTATTACCTCACCAAGATTATGTGTAGGAATACTTGTAGCCATACCTACCGCAATTCCCTCTGCACCATTTACCAGAAGGTTGGGTACTTTTACAGGAAGAACAACAGGTTCTATTTCTGTCTCATCGTAGTTTGGCATAAAATCTACAACATTTTTATCCAGATCTGCAAGGTATGCCTCCTGGGTAATTTTCTTAAGACGAGCTTCTGTATATCGCATTGCTGCGGCTCCGTCTCCTTCGATAGAACCAAAGTTACCATGTCCGTCAATAAGTGGTAACCCCTCTTTAAAATCCTGTGCCATTACTACCATGGCACCATATATGGAAGAGTCTCCATGTGGGTGATATTTACCCATTGTATCTCCGACTATACGGGCACTTTTCTTATATGGTCTGTCATACCTGACACCAAGCTCATACATATCATATAATGTACGTCTCTGTACAGGTTTAAGTCCATCCCTTACATCAGGAAGAGCTCTTGATACAATTACGCTCATGGCATAATCAATATATGATTTCTGAAGATGCTCGGAATATTCAGTTTGAATTATATTATTATTATCCATATCCATATACTACATATCTCCTTACACATCCAGCTCAGCATCATGAGCATGAGCATAAATATATTCTCTACGAGGTGGTACATCGTTACCCATCAGTAATGCTGTAATCTCTGATGCCATCATACCGTCCTCAATTTCAATTCGTTTCATTTTTCTGGTCTTAGGATTAAGGGTTGTCTCCCATAACTGGTCTGCGTCCATCTCTCCTAAACCTTTGTATCTTTGAAGTGTGAATTTTTCATTAGCATGTGCTTTTCTGTATTTCTCTAAAGCGGCATCATCATACAGATACTCTTCCTCGCCCTTCTGTGGTACAACCTTATAGAGTGGCGGCATGGCAACATATACATGTCCTTCAAATATAAGCTCAGGCATAAATCTATAGAATAGTGTCAGAAGCAGTGTCGAAATATGCGCTCCATCCACATCGGCATCTGCCATGATTACAATCTTATCATAACGAAGCTTTGTTATGTCAAAATCATTGCCGTATCCTTCTGAAAAACCACATCCAAAGGCATTAATCATAGTCTTAATCTCAGCATTCTCTAACGCTTTGTCAAGACTTGCTTTTTCCACATTAAGAATCTTACCTCTGATTGGTAAAATTGCCTGGTACATTCTGTCTCTGGCAGTCTTTGCTGAGCCGCCCGCAGAATCTCCCTCTACAATAAATATCTCACATTTTGACGCATCTCTGCTCTCGCAGTTTGCAAGCTTTCCATTTGAATCGAAGGAGAATTTCTGCTTTGTAAGTAAATTTGTTCTAGCCTTCTCCTCAGCCTTACGAATCTTTGCAGCCTTCTCCGCACAGCTTATTACTGTCTTAAGCACCTCAAGATTTCTGTCAAAATAAAGAGGCATCTCATCATTAGTCACTTTACCTGTGGCACGGTTAGCATCCTGATTATCAAGCTTTGTCTTAGTCTGACCCTCAAATCTTGGATCTGGATGCTTTACAGATACAACTGCTGTCATTCCACTACGAACCTCAGCTCCGTTAAAGTTTGCATCCTTATCTTTTAAAATTCCAAGCTCTCTTGCGTATGAGTTAATAATAGCTGTAAAAGCTGTCTTAAAGCCTGTAATATGTGCTCCGCCTTCTGAATTGTAGATATTATTACAAAAACCAAGTATATTCTCATGGAACTCACCAGTATACTGGAATGCTACCTCAACTTCAATTCCATCAGACTCGCCCTTAAATGATATTACCTCATGAAGAGCCTCAAGATTCTGTTTCTTATTAATATCCTTTACAAATCCAACAATTCCGTCTGGCTCATGGAACTCTATATGCTCAACCACATCCTTACGTCTATCCTCAAATACGATTGTAATCTTTGGATTAAGATATGCAGTCTCATGCATACGGCTTTTAACATCCTCTTCCTTAAATCTTGTCTTCTCAAAGATTGTTGGGTCCGGGAGGAAGTTAATCTTTGTTCCTGTCTTCTTTGTCTTTCCAATGGTAGGTAATAAACCATTTTCAAGCTTTACTGTAGGATTTCCCTGCTCGTATCTGTCGTGATGAATATAGCCATCTCTGCTAATTTCTACATCCATATACGTAGAAAGAGCATTTACAACAGAAGAACCAACTCCATGAAGTCCACCACTAGTCTTGTATACAGAATTATCGAACTTTCCACCTGCATGTAATGTAGAAAATACAACACGTGCAGCAGACACACCTTTTGCATGCATTCCTACAGGTATACCTCTACCGTTATCCTCTACTGTACAC
>JAXJVZ010000352.1:0-8871 GCA_036308285.1 Agathobacter sp.
GGCATGAAGGTTCTCTTTCCACAGGCCATGCAAATTCCTGCAGAGACATTCTGTCACGATTGGAAACTATGGTCCTTATGGGGCAGGAGCTTCCGCTTAATGCAATAAGAACTCAGATTGCATCAGGAATAGATATTATCATTCAGCTAGGAAGAATAAAGGATAAAAGCAGGAAAGTACTCGAAATTTCAGAAATAAAAGGAATTGTAAATGGGGAAATAGAGCTCAACACATTATATAAATTCGTTTATAAAAATGGAAAACAGGGTGAGCTTGAAAAGGTAGGGCAGCTGATTTCCAAAGATAAAATGATTTCAGCCGGGATATGGGATGTTTAAATATGGATTATAAAAAATATAAGTTGTCAGTTAAAGAGAAATTAATTGTAGTAATGCAGACAATTATTGTTGCATTTATAGTCTCTTATTTATTTTTCGATAGTGTTATAGCATTAATATTCATCCCTGTCATATTTGCAATTATATATAAAAAGAAAAAGCTTTCGGGTTTACAAAATCAGAAGACAGAGCTTACTAAACAGTTCATGGAAGCCCTGAAAAATGTCTCAACAGCACTTTTAGCAGGATATTCTGTAGAAAACGCATGGAAAGAAGCTCAAAAAGAAGTAGGACATTTATATGGAAAAGATTCATATATTCATAAAGAACTTGATGAAATGAACCGGCTTATTTCAATGAATATCCCTGTTGAAGAAATATTACAAAAGTTTGCAGAGCGTTCCGGAGTAGAAGAAATTAACACTTTTGCAGAAATATTTGCATTTGCAAAAAGAAGCAGGGGAAATTTCGGACAAATTATTGAGACAACAACATACAGAATGTGGGAGAAATTTGAAACCTTAAGGGAAATACAGGTATCAGTTGCTTCTAAAAAAATGGAGCAGAATATCATGAATGTAATACCAATAGGGATGTTGGCGTATCTGCGAATCGCATCGGGTGATTATATGAAAGTTATGTATGGAAATGCATTTGGAGTAATATTCATGATGCTTTGTCTGATAATGTATGTCTTTGTGATATTTCTAGCTGAAAAAATGCTGGATATAAATATATAGGAGCGGCATGGAAAAGAAAAACATAAAGAAAGTAGTAATACTGGGAATATTACTTATCGTTTTGGCATTTTATATGGAAAAGGCAGACCAAGTCCTTGACCAGGGCTATAACCTTAATAGAAAAATGCCAGGAAAAGGAGATCAGGAGGTCTCACTGATTCTTAGTCCACAGGACATGGAGGACATCAATTTAACAGTAACTGTTAAGGAAGAGATACTTACTGAAAAAGAAACCTCAGAATGTCTTAAAAAAGCAAAAAAGGAGATTGATAAAACCTTTTGCAGTAGTGGGGAAGAATTATCACATGTATTAACCAGGGTAAATCCAAAAGAGAGCTATGTTGATGGATTGGTTGAAGCACAATGGGTGTTTAGTGACTATGAAATCGTGGATTCTAAAGGAAATATAATCAAGGATAAACTTCCTGAGGAGGGTACAATTGTAAGTTCTTCAGTTGAACTTTGCTGTAATGATACACAGGAATTATATGAATTCAGCTTTGTAGTTTACCCGCAAAAGAAGAATAAGACAGAAAAACTTGTTGATAAGGTTAATGACGCGATAGAAAACCAGCTTAGTAAAAGTGGAACAAAGGTGCTTTCTTTGCCAACTGAAATTGATGGAACAAAATTGAGCTGGAAACAGCCAAAGCAGCATATGCCATTAAAAATCATGTTACTTGAAGTGGTTATGATTGTTCTATTTGTTCTGTCGAAGAAGGAAAATGCACGTAATGAACGAAAAAAGCTTGAGGCACAAATGGAACTGGATTATTCAGATATTGTCAGTAAAATGGCTATTTTAATGGGGTCCGGCATGTCAATTAAGCAAGCATGGAATAGAATTTCCGCTCATTATACCGATGAGAGGGCAAAAAACAATAAACCAAAACGTGAAATATATGAGCAGATGGTTATTACAATGCGAGAAATAAAAGACGGTGAGAATGAAATAAAGGCATATCAAAAATTTGGAGAAATAACAGGGTTAAGTTGTTATCACCGGTTTTCAAGGATACTTATTTCAAGTTTACAGAAAGGAAACAGGGAAATTTGCCAGTCTCTTGAAAAAGAAGCACAGGAGGCATTTGAAAACAGGAGGATGCTTGCACGAAAAATAGGAGAGGAAGCAGGGACGAAAATGCTATTGCCATTGATGTTAATGATGGTAATAGTAATCGCAATAGTAATTGCCCCTGCAATTGTTAGTTTTAAAGTATAAGGAGATAAAATTATGTTAGGATTTAAGAAATTTTTAAGAGATGAAGAAGGTGCCGGGGTAGTAGAAATGATACTGATTATCGTTGTTCTTATCAGTTTAGTTCTAATATTCAAAAGCCAGTTAACGTCACTTGTTAATTCAATTTTCAGCAAAATCAAAACAGAAGCAGGTAGAGTGTGAAAAAGCAAATAAGAGCAAGTCTTACACTTTTTGCAACAATATCTATAATGCTTATTGCGCAGTTATTGTTTACACTTCTTGAAGCAGCAAGATTTGCAGAGCTAAAGAAGATTGCAACAGTAACTGCAGATGCGACAGTAGAGTCTCTTTTTGCAGAATATTGCCAGCCGCTTTGGGATAATTACAAACTGCTGGCAATTGATGCCGCAAATTCAAATGGCTTGGTAGATTTTAAATATGAAGAGGAGCTTATAAAGAGACTTAATCAGGAATATTTTGTTGTACCAGATTTATATCCGGGGAATAGACCGGTAAATCTACTTAGACTTGGAGTAGATAAAGTAAGTCCGAATAGTTATACATTAATAACAGATTCTAATGGAGAGGTGTATAAAAAGCTTGTTTCCACATATATGCAAAATAACATAGGATATGAGACTGCAAAACTGCTTTATGATGATTATCAGGCTATAGATTCTGTAACAAAGAATAACAATGTTAACCAAAGCGGGGTTGGAAATGCACAAAAAGAGTTAAAGAAGCTATCAAATGCCAGCAAAGGTTCTACCCCTTCAACTACCAGGGCAAAAAGTAAGACTACAACAGGAACGAAAACAGGAATAAAAACAGGAACGGGAACAAATAAACAAGCTGATTCAAAAGATTCTAAAGTAGTTAATCCGTTGGATTCTGTTGAGAAGACACAGAAGAAGGGTATTCTTTCTGTAGTAATGAAAGATATGGAAGTCTCAAAAAAATATGTGGATTTAACCGATTGTGTTTCAAAAAGAAGTCGACAACAAGGGTTAAACACTCCTGTAGTAAATACTACATGGTATGATGATGCTTTGCTGGAGGAATATTTACTAAATAACATGTCTTTTTATGGAAATACCAAGGAAAATAAAGCATTGTCATATGAGATAGAGTATATAATTGCTGGAAATAATTCAGATGAAAAGAATCTGAAAAATGTAGTTAACAAAATACTGCTCATAAGAGAAGCTGCAAACATGGCTTATTTAATGAGTAATCCGTCAAAGCAGGGTGAAGTTACTGCATTAGCTGTGGCTCTTGGTGGTATTTCATTGAATCCAGGAGTAATAAAGGCTATTGAGTACGGCTTACTGGCAGGGTGGGCATATTGTGAAAGTATATTAGATTTGCGGGCGTTGTTATCCGGAGAGAAAATTCCGATTATGAAAAATGATATGACATGGACATCTGATTTAATGGAAATTCCAGCTCTCTTATCTGGAAACAGGAAGGCAAAAAGTGTATCGACAGGAATGAATTACAAAGGATATCTTGGGACGCTGTTGTTACTTAACTCAGATTCAACTAAGTGCTATAGGGCCATGGATATCCAGGAAAAAACAATTCGCCAAATAGAAGGATATTCTTCTTTTAAAATGGACAATCTTATCTGTCAGACTAGTGTGGAAATTGAATATTCGTTTTATACCGTATTTTCAAGCATGGTAAACATAGGAGAAATAAGCAGTAACCATTTTCATATAGTCCGAGACTCCGGATATTCATATATCAAATAATAGAAAGAAGGTGTATGATGATATTTCCTTGCATTAAAATAAAAAAACCCAAAAATTCATATCAAAACTCTCCCAAAGAGTGCAATTCTAAAAAGATAAAAATATGTAAGACAACACATATCTACAATAAATGTAAGGAAATATCATCATGCACCTTCGTAAAAGGATCGTATACATTAGAAGCTGCTGTCATATTTCCATTAGTGGCAGGATTTTTGGTTAGTATACTATTTTTCTTCAGAGTACTTCAGATTGGAACCAGTGTTCAGTGTGCTTTAACGTATGCAGGCAGGATGACTGCAGTAGAGGCTTCTATGATTGATGAACAAGCTGCTCTTTTAGTGTCAGCAGAAGGTTTTTTTAGAAGTAAAATTTCTTCAGATAAAAACATAAATGATTATGTGAGCGGTGGAACAAATGGTATTACATTAATCAATTCTAAGCTATCGGGAAATGACATTAAGCTTACCGCAAAATACACAGTAAAGCTTCCTATTGGTTTCTTTAATGTGACAGGTGTGAGTATAGTCCAGAATAGTTGTTGCAGGAAATGGACTGGAAAATACAGTAATCAGTCAGAGCAGGATATTTATGTATATTATACGGATAGTGGAACAGTATATCATCTTACAACATCATGTACATATCTGGATTTATCAATTCATGGTATAGAAAAAGCCAAAATACAGGGCTCAAGGAATAAAAATGGTGCGAAATACAGTGCATGTACTTACTGCGCGGCAAAAAAATCGACAAGCAATATATATTTTATAACTGATTATGGAACAAAATATCATTCAACCTGCGCATGTAAGAATTTAAAAAGAACAGTTCATATGGTAAAAAAATCAGAAGTAGGAGGCATGCCAGCATGCTCGAAATGTGGGAAATAATAAAAATAGTTTGTTTAACAGTTTATTTGACATTGCTAAGTCTATTGGACGTAAAGTATAAGAAAGTTCCGGTAAGCATTTCTATTATTGCAATAATTACAGGAGCAATATTAGTAGTAGCAAGCAAAACTTCTTTAATAGGAACAGTGATAGCATTAGCTCCGGGAATAATAGTTTTACTATTTGCCATAATTACAAAACAAGCGATAGGTTATGGCGATGCACTGGCAATATTGGTAATGGGTTTTTTTGTTTCTTGTCAGAGTATATTAATTTCATTTTTTGCAGCCATTACAATATCAGGGATTGTTGCACTGGTTATGCTTCTTGTTTTTCATAAGGGTAAGAATACAGAACTTGCATTTATACCATTTTTACTTATAGGATTCATAATAGAGAAAGGAATAGTATGTGGATAAAGGGCAGTTATACAGTAGAGGCGGCAATAATTATACCTATATTTATTTTTATTATGGCCGTGTCTATCAGAGCAGGAATTAAGTTATATCAGGATATTACATTACAGACAGAGCAGAAAATAGTTGAAAATATGTGGGTGGTTGATGATTTTTACAGATATCAGTTAGGTAAAGAGGTAATTACAAAATGAATAAAATAGACATAAGTTATGAGAGAAATATGACAGGAAGTTATATGAAAATTCCTGTTAAAGACATAAGACTATTTGATGAAAAGATACTATTGAAAAGAAAAATTCCAGGACTGTTAACATTAGAGAAAACCTTTATAAATAATGAAGGCCAGTATTGGTATGGAATATCCGGAAAACAATCTCTGGAAAATATCTGTTCTTTTAAAGCAATAGGATTAGCTTTTATAGAGCAGATTATTTTAAGTATATGTAGCGAAATAGAGATTTTGGAAAATAATATGATAGATAGCCAGTGCTTAATGTTAAATCCTGAGCTTATATATATCACAAATCAGAACGGGGAAATTATTTTTACTGCATACCCAGGGGAAAATAGAGATATATCCGTACAATTTCAAAGTTTAATGGAATTTTTGCTTACGAAAATTGATCACAGTGACCCCCAGGCAGTACATTCAGCATATTCGATTTATGAGAAAACACTAGACTCATCATACAGCATAATGGATATCAGGGACATAATAACCCAATCAAGGGAAAAGGCGGCTAAGGAGCAATATGTAAGGGAGCCGGTGGTAGATGAAGTGACCCTTATTGATATTGAGAAGGAAAATAGTGTCAAAGACCAAAATATTGATAGCGATAAAGATAAAAATAAATTTAAAGAGGAAAAAGGTCTTACAAAATCAATAAAGAATAGAATAAAAATTATGTTTGATGAGATTATAGAGGATTTTAATCTCAAGGGAATATTAGAAAAAATAAAACCTAAGAAGAAGGAAGTTGAATTGGAGGAAATGATTATTTCTCCGGAAGAGGTTATTCCAGAACCGGAACCTGTGATTAATCCGACAATTTGTCTTACGGATTACAATATTCACCCGCAAGGAAAGCTGTTGTATGAGGGAGGCGAGGAATTTGGAAATATCTCTGTAGTTAATTCAGGAATAAAAATTGGAAAGGGAGAGGGTGTAGATGTGTCAATAAATAAGGATACGGTGAGCCATTTTCATGCTAGAATAAGTAAAGAATGCTCAGAGTTTTATATAGAAGATCTGAATTCAACAAATGGAACATTCGTAAATGATAATCCGCTTCCATACAGGCAGCGGCAGCTTTTAAAAATTAATGATACAATCAGATTTGCTGATGTAAAATACAGATTTGTGTAATATAATAGTCTTATTATTGCAAAAGGAAATAATAAGATGAAAAAGGAATATAAGCCATATGTAACAATTGGCATCATAGTAGTTAATATAATAGTTTTCGTAATTCTGGAGATATTAGGAAGCAGCTTGGATACAGGCTTTATGTTAAATTGTGGGGCAATGTATCCGGATAATATTAAGGCAGGAGAATATTATAGATTTTTAACTTCAACCTTTCTACATTTTGGATTTCTGCATATAGTCAATAATATGTTTGTACTTGGAGCTTCAGGAGTAATTTTAGAAGAAGCGCTGGGACATGTTAAGTTTTTGAGTCTTTATATCTTGTCAGGAATTGGAGCAGGTATATTATCGTATGCCATGATGATAAAAAGTGATGATTATGCGGTATCAGCTGGAGCTTCTGGTGCAATTTTTGGTATTGTAGCTGGATTACTATGGGTAGTTATTAAACATAATGGAAAATATAAGACATTAACTGGCAGGGGTGTCCTATTTATGATAGTGCTTATAGTTTATCTTGGAGTAACGACAGAAGGAACTGATAACTGGGGGCATATTGGAGGACTAATTACAGGATTTTTATTATGTGTAATTCTATATAGAAAACCTTCTAATAAAGAACTTCAGGAGTCTAAAAATATTGATTTTACATACGAAAATCAATATACTGATAGTAACGAATAACTATAGGAGAATCCAATATGAAGATTAATATTTACTATGGTGGAAGAGGCCTTTTAGATGATCCAACATTATATGTAATCGGGAAAATGGAAGATGTTCTTAAGGAACTTCGAGTTCAGGTTGAACGATTTAATATATATGAATATAAGAATGAGATAGCAACACTTCCACAGACATTTAAAGATGCTGATGGAATTATTCTTGCTACTACTGTTGAATGGCTGGGGATTGGTGGATTTATGCAGCAGTTTCTTGATTCCTGCTGGCTTTACGGCGACAAAGAGAAAATCAGTAACACATATATGCAGCCAATAGTAATGTCAACTACTTATGGAGAGAGAGAGGGTGAGCTTACGCTGGCAAATGCATGGGAGATTTTGGGTGGACTTCCATGTTCTGGTCTTTGTGGATATGTTGAAGACCTTGTAACTTTCCAGATTAACAGTGAATACAATCTTATAATAGAAAAGAAGGCTGAGAATTTATACAGAACAATTTCGCAGAAGATTAAGAGCCTTCCTACAAGTAATCAGGCTGTAAAGCAGAGCGTATTAAGAACACAGCAGCTTAATCTGACACCACAGGAAAGCGAGCAGCTGTCAAAATATGTTTCTGATGATACTTATGTAAAGAAACAGAAGGAAGATATCGAAGAGCTTGCTTCAATGTTTAGGGATATGTTAGGACAGCAGAAACAGAACGAAGACACTCCATTTATCAAAGAACTTGAGGCGCATTTTGTGCCACAGTACGATTTTAAAGCTAATTATTCAATTATTATAGAAGAGATGAAGAAGCCACTTCTCATTAAAGTTGATCAGGATGAGTTAGTAATTCATTATGGTGAAGAAGAGGATATAGACGTATACGCCAAGCTTTCATCAGAGGTTATGCAGTCTATCGTTGACGGAAGACTTACCTTCCAGAGAGCGTTTATGACAGGAGAGATGACTGCAAAGGGTAACTTTAAAACACTTAGAACATTAGATCAATTATTTCAATTTATAAATTAGGAGGACAAAAAAATGCGTAAAGATGATTGTATTTTCTGTAAACTTGCAAATGGAGATATTCCAACAAACTCAATTTATGAGGATGATGATTTTAATGTGATTTTAGATGCAAGTCCGGCAACAAAAGGACATGCGTTAATTCTACCAAAACAGCATTATGCTAATATCTATGAAATAGATGAAGAGATTCTCGCTAAGACAATAAAGCTTGCAAAGAAAATTATTACAAAAGAGACAGATACATTAAAGTGCGATGGCTACAATATCGTACAGAATAATGGTGAAGTTGCTGGACAGACAGTATTTCATTTCCATATGCATCTTATTCCAAGATATAAGGATGATGACAATGCAAATGTAATTGAGTGGAACCACAAGGAATTTAGTGATGATGAATTTGCTCAGATTTGCAGTGATATGAAGATGTAAAATAATATAAAGATGTAAAATAATATAAAGA
>JAXJVZ010000353.1:0-4915 GCA_036308285.1 Agathobacter sp.
GAAACCATCTGGGGTGTAGGCTACCGCTTTAAGGTGTAAAGACAATCTTCCCGAAAACATACTTTGAATACAAATAACACACAGGCAGGAACGTAAAAACTCCTGCTTTTGTCATTTAAGAAAGAAAAGAAGCAAAAGAAAGAGGACTTTTTTATCAGGACCATGGATATAGAAAAACCGTTTATTGCAGTGGTAACAAATGTGGTATCCAAAGTGATTTATGATGTGGTCCGAAGTATGGGCGCAGGCAAAAGCCATTTCGGGAAAAAGTAAGGCTGAATATTGATGATATAGATTTTTCTGAACGAGAATGTGTCGTTTATGGAAAAGGTGATAAGGAACGAAAGGCATATTTTGATGCAAAATAATGTAAAATTGTCACATAGAAAATATATTTCGTAGTGATTTGGTGAGATAAAATTTTACATTACGGCACAATACGGTGTTCTATGAAATTATTTGTTTGGAATAGGTTGAATTTATCCTAGAAAAAGTGATATACTATCTATATAAGATTATGGAGGTGTTCGCATGACAATAGATACAAACACAATGGTTTCAATTACAGAAGCAAATCAGAACTTTTCAAAAGTTGCAAGATTAGTAGATGAGCTGGGCTCAGTTGTTATACTTAAGAATAATGCACCAAGATATTTGGTAATTGATTTTAGCAAAGCGGATGAAAGCGCAGTAGCAAAAGATGAAGATGTGCTTGAGATTTCAAAGAGATTGCTTGCACAGAATAAAGAGGCTTACGAGGTACTTGCTAAATGAAGAGGCTGAGTAAAGAGCAAGTTTTAATGCTCCATTTACAGCTTATTGAGCAAACTGGTGGAATTAATGGTGTAAGAGATTTTAATTTGTTGGAGTCAGCCATTGAGACTCCATTTCAAGCATTTGGCGGAGAGGAATTATATCCAACGATACAAGCAAAAGGTACACGCCTTGGTTATGGTTTGATAAAAAATCATTGTATGTTGGACGGGAACAAACGAATAGGAACGCATGCGATGCTTGTATTCTTTGCTTTGAATGGAATCGAATTACAGTATACACAAAAAGAACTATATGAAATGGTTCTTGCAGTAGCAGATGGTAGTTTGGATTATGAAGATATGCTTAAGTGGGTATTGGAACATCAAGAGTAATTAAATTATTTTATATAATGCGTGCATTCAGTCTTTTGTATGAAGTCTAAATGCACGTGATTATTTGAATTCTCACTTGAGGTATTTTTAGGGATTTAATAACTGTTATATCTTGTTATAAAAATCTCGTCAAACCCTTGAAAATACTAAAGTTTTTATGGGTGTCCTTTCCGTTACATCTTGTATCATGTTATATCGTACTACCCTTGTTTACGAACCCTCATAAGGGAAAAAATAAGGGAAAGAAAATCTGGTAACAACTTATAACAAATAATGAAAATGGCAGTTGGAACTGGATGAAATGCTTATAATACATTTTCAGGAAAGGACTGATAAGATGGGATTGATATATGCAGATTATAATCCGCAGACAAACAGTATCGATGTAACTACATTTGAGAATTATATATTGCGGATTGACTGTAACAAGGCAGAGGATGGATTGAGAACTACTCCTTGCTCACAAAATTCACTGAATGTGTTGGCAATAGATAATCCGCTTGAGTATGCACGACTTGCTTTAGATGGCGAAATGCAGGCTTGGGTGGATGCAATTGATAGTTTGGAAGTATGGTAATAAAGTGGGTAGAATGTAAATAATGGCATTCTACCTCTTTAATTTTTTGCAACTTATGTAGTGATTATTGCAACTTATGTTATAGCTTATTGATTATAGAAAAGATATTGATATAATTTGTTTTGAAAGGAGTTGCTGGAATATGATTTTGAATCTTTTAGAAAATATCAATGTTGAAAAAACAAAAGTAACCATTGAATATAAAGAGAAAGATGAACAGGTAAGTAAACTAATTGATTTTGTCGAGCATCTAGAAGAAATGGAAAACTGTTTTACTGCCAGTGCTGGCGGAAAAGTTTATAGTATTAGTACAAATGATATTCTGTATATTGAGTCGGTAGATAGAAAGACATTTGGTTATACAGTGAATGAAGTATATGAATTGGGGTTCAAGTTATATGAAATAGAGGAACGGTATAAATTGATGGATTATATGCGAATTTCAAAATCCTGTATTGTTAATCTAAAAAAAATCCATTCTTTGAAACCGGATTTTGGTGGAAAAATACTTGCTACTATGGAGAATAATGAAAAATTATACATATCAAGGCAGTATGCATCAGTATTAAAAGAAAAGCTAGGATTGGGAGGTAAACGATAATGAAGAAATTTATTAAAAATATTCCTGGTCAAATTGCCAGTACATTTGCAATTATGGTGGTCTGTTTTACAGCGATTTCTTTTTCAAAAGGAATAGAAACAATACCTACTACACGTCTGGCGGAATTACTGGTGCTCGCAATTATAGGCGGAATTTGGATGGAATTTGCATTTGGAACCTGCATAATTAGAAAGATGTCAGAGGTAAAAAGAATTTGTTTGTTTATTGTACCATTTGCAGTAATTACCTTTATATGTGCAGTTGTTTTTCAGTGGATAACAGAACTTAAAGTAGTAGGTACTTATATCAAATTTATCGGTATTTTCTTTATATGTTGGTTGATTTCAATTCTTATATTTGAAATTGAACATACAATAAGAGGAAGGAAATATACGGAAAAGCTTAAAGAATATCAAAACGGAGGAAAAAACAATGAGTAATAAAGTGAAGGATTTGGAAAAGGTATCATGTGGCATTGCAATTATGTTTGGAATATACTGGATATACTCATGTTTTATAAAACAGCATTTAATTATTGCTGATAGTATTAAGACGATAATTGGATTAATGATTTTATATGTAATAGGTTTGGGGTTATTTTTGTGCATAACTCGGAATATATCAGCATGTAAATATGAAAAAAAGAAAGTTTCTATTAAAACGGTTATATTGTGCTTTCTGCTACAATTTACAGCTATATTAGTATTGACAGTGCTTGTGAATGTATCGGGTACTAATAATACAGCATCGAATATAAATGCGACATCATTATATATGCTTTTTATGTTGCTTATTTTCAATCCTATCATTGAAGAAATTGTATTCAGAAAACTGTTTGCGGACAAGTTACTAAGATATGGTGAGAAATTTTATATTCTTGTATCATCCTTTTGTTTTGCTGTTGTACATGGAGTGTCGTTGGGAATACCACAAATTTTTTATACATTTATTTTAGGTATGATATGGTCTTATTTGATGGTAAAAACGGGTGACATTAAATTGGTAATTGTCATGCATGCGTTATCAAATCTTTTTGGAAGCGTAATAACACAAACTTTAATGAGTATTTCAATGATAGCAACAGGACTTTATTCAATGCTATTGATATTACTTGGTATAATTGGTTTGATTCTGTTTCTTGTGAATAAGAAAAAGATAATTCTTGATGAAGAAAAAGGATTATTTAGTAAAGTGGTTATTAAGGATATGTTGATAAACAAGGGAATTGTTTTTTATGTTGCAGTAACCATTTTAGTAATGTGTTTAAAATAATTTGAGGGGCGATTATCTCGCCCCTTTATCTCTGCTTCGATAAGGTTGGCTGGCATTCCGCCTGTCAGCCTTTTCCTGATACCGCTTTATCTTGTCGTGCATGGTTTCGGCTTTTGGAGTGGCTTTCTCTCCGTAGGCTTCCTCCCACTTGGCACATTCTTTCTGATATACGTCGGTGGCATGTTGTGCGGCATAGAATGCTGTGTAGAAGTCTTGAACAGTTGCAAATCCATGCTGTCTGACGATACTGGATAATCCAGCTTTGAGGGTTCGGATTTCCTCGTTTTTGGTGGCAATCCTGCTTTCAAGTTCCTTTTTCTTGGTGAGCCTTGCAAGCCCCTTCAAATCGCTCAATTCAATCTCCAGTTTATTCCGTTCACGCTCTGCTTCAAAGATAAGGTTATTATGTTTATCAAGAGTAATCTTGACCTTTTGAAGTCTTGGGAAAGTGGCAGCTTCCGGTGGCATAACCGGTCTTGGAGGTATTTGTGGTTTAGGTGGCTCTTGAACCTCTGCTTCCGGAACAGTTGCGGTAACTATAACGCTTGATGGCTCAGGCTCTATTATTGTTTCCTTAGCCGGAGCAGTAACAACATCTGCGGTGTCCTCAGCTTTTATAACAGCCTTGCTTCCATACTCTTTTTCAAGAGCTTCATGGAACAGCTTGTTTTTCAACTCCCTTGCGGCGGTCAGTACCTTTGAAGTTAAAAGTGCTAATGCCTTTGTTGCAGTCAGTATGATATTGAACAACAATTCCGGTCTGTTCCCCCATACCTTGATGGAGCCTCTGATACGGTCTGTGATAAATTCATTCTTTATCTGTCGTATCTCATCCTCCGGCACTTGGCTGACTAAGGCTCGGTCTACTTCGTGATTCCATTGCATACGCACCTCATTATCTTCCTTTATTTGTTCCGCTTTGGGATTATTCTTGCCGATTTTCTTGGTGGCAAGGTATAATCCGTTTTTATCAAATACATGGAGCTTTTCCTTATTATCCTCTATCAAAAGATTGATGAGGTCGGTATAGAAGCGTTTTGCTTCGTCCAGATAATGCTCCTGTTTGAACAGCTTGTTCTTGGCGGTAAATAAGGTTCGCTCATACACTTCGCCTTTTTTGATTATCTTACAGCCCTTGCGGACATTCCCACTATCATCCAGTATCTCTTTCTTGGTGCGGACATGCTTTTTCTGCTCGTTGTAGAACATATTGCGTGTTGCAATCTTTTCTATAGGCTCCGGTAACAGTTCCCTTTCCGAAAAGATGAGATGGATATGATAGTTGGTCTTGCGTTTGTTGTGGTGCAGGGCTGAAAC
>JAXJVZ010000354.1:0-1693 GCA_036308285.1 Agathobacter sp.
ATATCTCCATCAATATCTACCCATGTTGGCTCTCCCTCAAAGCTTGGAAGTGGATTTCCATCACCCATGTATGTATGAATGAAATGTCCCTCTCCTGCGACTGGAGTATTGTATGCAAATGTATATCTGTTGCATGCATCCGGGTTTCCATTATTACTCTTAAGAATTGACATTGCATAGTTAAACTCACCATTATCAATATGCATAATTCCTGAAATACGAGGAGTGTAGTTTGGTGCATCCGGCTCAAACTCTCTTGTACGAAGAGCCTGCTCAAATGTCTGCTGCTTATCCATAAGCTCATAAATTGTATCTGTCTGGTCACCATTAGTAACGATTGTCTTGTTTCCAAGAACTCTGACTGGAGCGTAGATGATAAGGCTTGGATCTTCAAGCTTTGAAGGATCAAATGCCTGTGTACGGATTCCCTCTCCATCCTCTACGAATACACGGTTACGGCTGTTCTCACTTCTACCCATAATAAAGTAGGCTGTTACTGCCTTCTTGCCATCTGGAGTAACACCAATAACGATTCCACGTCCCGGATAGCTTGTGCTTGATAATTCCTGTGCAAGTGATACTTTGTTCATTTTGTTTCCTCTCTTTCTTAAAATTATTCTATGTGCATTATTCTTTAGAAAATCGATTCAAATTTCTATAAATATTTTATTTATATTTATGAAAAAACCGACCATTCCAGACGCACATATAGCTATGAAAATAATAACTTCTCTGTACGCCCAGACGGTCGGCATAAAATCAAAATTTGTTATACTTCATGTGGTAAACTCCACGATTCCGTCAGTCATATAACAAATATATTTAAACACTATTTTTTACATCTGTCAAACAAATATCTCATCGTAAAACTTTAATATATAATCATGAATCTAACTCTGATAATTAGTTCTTGAAACTATGGATTGGAGCTGGAATACGTCCACCACGATTCACAAAATCGGCACATGAGAACTTGTTTACCGGCATAATTGGAGCATAACCAAATAATCCACCGAACTCAACTGTCTCTCCTACACCTTTTCCAATTACAGGTATAAGACGACAAGCTGTTGTCTTCTGATTAATCATTCCAAGTGCCATCTCATCTGCAATAATTCCTGAAATAGTTGTTGCAGGAGTGTCTCCAGGAATAGCTATCATATCAAGTCCTACAGAACATACACATGTCATGGCCTCTAACTTCTCAAGTGTAATTGCCCCAGCCTCTACAGCATTAATCATTCCCTGATCCTCAGATACAGGAATAAATGCTCCTGAAAGACCACCAACATATGATGAAGCCATTACTCCACCCTTCTTAACCTGATCGTTAAGCATAGCAAGTGCTGCTGTTGTACCAGGAGCGCCAGCATATTCAAGTCCGATTTCACATAAGATATCTGCAACTGAATCTCCAATTGCAGGTGTTGGAGCAAGTGATAAATCTACAATACCAAATGGAATACCAAGGCGCTTAGATGCCTCATGTGCTACCATCTGACCTACACGAGTTACCTTAAATGCTGTTTTCTTAATAGTCTCACAAAGAACTTCAAAGTTCTCTCCACGAACGCTCTCAAGGGCTTTCTTAACAACTCCAGGGCCAGAAACACCAACGTTAATAATTGCATCTGCCTCTGTTACACCATGGAATGCACCTGCCATGAATGGGTTATCATCAGGAGCATTACAG
>JAXJVZ010000355.1:0-5470 GCA_036308285.1 Agathobacter sp.
GATGGAAAGGGGCGAGAAGCTTGTACTTACAGGTGCAAATGGTATCGGAAAGACAACTCTTCTTAAGAGTATTCTTGGACTTATCAAACCACTTTCCGGTTCAGTAGAACTAGGCGACTATCTTGAGATTGGATATTTTGAGCAGGAGATGGACCAGTCTGTTTCAACAACCTGTATAGAGGAAATCTGGAATGAGTTCCCGGCATTTTCCCAGTATGAGGTAAGAAGTGCATTGGCAAAATGCGGTCTTACGACAAAGCATATAGAAAGCTTAGTCCGGGTGCTTTCAGGAGGAGAGCAGGCCAAGGTAAGACTTTGTAAGCTTATCAACAGACCAACCAATATTTTGCTTCTCGACGAGCCTACCAACCATCTTGATGTGGATGCAAAGGACGAGCTTAAGCGCGCATTAAAAGAATATAGTGGAAGTATTCTTATGGTGTGCCATGAACCGGAATTTTATGATGGACTTGCAACAAGAGTGTTAGATTGTTCTGAGTGGACTACAAGACTTTAATATGGTAGAATATTCCTAGTACTGGAAAAATTTTATAATTTTTAATATTAGGGGGCATAATGAAGATATCTAAACGGATATTTCTATTAACGTTAGTTTGCATATTAACAATAGTTCATATCAATCCGGCTTTACTTAATGCGGCAGAAGTCAGTTTGACAGGGGAGCAGACGATATCTGGGGATATAGAGGTAATTCTTAATATAGATGAAGAACTCATGAAGAAGTACATACAGGAATATAATAAAAAGTATCCCAATGTAACTGTAAAATATACCAGATATGGCGACTATGAGACTAGCATAATGGAGAGAATAGATAGTGGTGATTATGGAGATGTTCTTTTCATTCCTGCATCCATTGATTCGCAGGGGGTGCAGTCGTGCCTGGACCCTTTAGGAAAGGTTGATGATTTAAAAGAAAAATACAATTTTATAGAGAATGCTTACATTCTGAATGGAAGAGCATATTCAATTCCTTCAAGCGCTTATCTGAAAGGAATACTTTACAATAAAGAGGTTTTTGATAAGGCTGGAATAACTGAATTGCCTAAGAGTGCGGAAGCTTTTTTACAGGATCTTTCCATGATTAAGGAAAGAACAGATGCGATTCCTTTTTACACAAACTATGATATGGAATGGGTTTTAAATGACTGGTCATTTTTTCCATATATTGAGATGAGCGGAGATGTGGAATACCGGGGCTCCAAATTTATGTATGAGAAGAATCCATTTCTGACAGGAAGTAATTATTATAAAGTATACAGGCTTTTGTATGATATTGTCGACCAGGAGCTTTGCGAGGAGTCATCACTTGGAGATGACTGGGAGCAGGTTTGTTCAAAGTTAAATAGTGGAGAAATTGCTTCGATTGTTGTTGGAACCTGGTCATATAATCAGATTAAGAATTTTGGTGAAAGCGGTAATTCGATAGCCTTTATTCCATTTCCAAATGAAATCGATGGAAAACAGTACTCGACAATTGGAATCGACTATGGATATAGCATTAGTAAAAAGAGTAAAAATAAAGATGCAGCCAGAAGCTTTATAGACTTTATGCTGGATGAGTCCGGGTATGCGATTGAAAATGACAAAATTTCTATCCTTAAAATAGATCCATTACCAGATGTCTACAGTAAAGTTGAAAATCTCCAGGTTGAGATTAGCCAGTCATTCTCTGGACAGGGATATTATTATTATGATATTTTAACACGTAGCATAAACCCTGAGAGTGCATCTAGTATAAGACAGATAATTGAAGAGGCAAGAAAACCTGATGGAGATTACGATGCGGTTATGAGCTCCTGGAATGAGGCTTGGGAATCAGCACGGCCTGAAGGTATGGAAACCTATGATTATTCTTATCTGGTGCATAAGCAGAATTTTGCACAGGATAAGATTAAAAAAAATCCACAGAACTTTGTCATGGATAATTCAGCTATTGAATTGTCAAAGACGGAGAAGGAATATATTGATAGTAAGAAGATGTTAAGTGTTGGATATCTTACGAATATGGCTCCATTTCAATATCATCAGACTGATTCTTCCGGTAAGCAGGAATTCGTTGGAATATCAAGAGTTATCTGTGATGCAATCAAAGATAGCACAGATATGGAATTTGTTTATATTCCATTTAGCAATTGCAGGGAGATGTCAGAGGCTTTAAATAATGGGGATATTGATATTGCTGCAGGTGTCAGCATAGAAGATAAATATGCGCAAGGGCTTACATTTTCCAAAGCCTATCTTGAGATATCAGATGCAATTATTAAGTCTGATTCCCTCAACATTGATGAAATAAAAGATAAGAAGGAAGCTTATATCGAGGGTGGAGAGTTAAATATTCAGGTATCAACGGAGTCTGAGCGTGTTGGTTATAATTCTATATCTGAGATTGTAAAGGCGGTTGATAAAAAGAGAGCTGACTTTGCTGTTTGTAATTATTATAGTGCAAATTATTACACAAAGGCCGGTGAATGCTCATATGTTGCCATAGTTCCACTTACACAGAAGAATGATTATTGTTTTGCCTTTGCAAAGGATGTTGATACACGACTTGTATCTATCTGTAATAAGTGTATATACAGTATACCGGAGGAGAGCATCCAGCTCCTGCTGATGAAGCACATGGATCCACCGGCCAAGAAGGTTACGCTTAAGAGATATATAATTGCAAACCCTGTTCAAAGTACAATAATTGTATTATTATTTGTGGCATTCCTTGCCGGGGTTGTATTATTTATCAAGAATGAAAAGGATAAAAACAGAAAGAAACACGAACTTGATATCAAGAGATACGCAGCATTATCCCAGCTTACTGATGAGTACGTGTTTGAATATGATTTTGCAACTGACATTCTTCATTTTGATAAAAAGTTTAATGATAAATTTGGATTCTCAGAGGCTGTTAGTCTTACAGAAGACCTCGAAGATAATAATTCGCTAAAAGTATTTGTGGGAAAATTTGTTTTATCCAAAGAGGCGGATACTCTTAATAGTGAACCATTCAAGCTTGTTGACAGTAAAGATATGGAACAGTGGTACCGAATGGATGCATATCGTATTATGGACGAAAAACAGAATCCACAGCATGTCATTGGAAAGCTCATAAATGTTCAGGATATGATGCAGGAAAGGGAAGAAATCGAGAAAAAAGCAGATCACGATTTCCTTACATCATTGTACAACAGAACTGGCTTTGAGAGGAAATTAATGCAGATGTATGAAAAATATAAAGATGCAAAGGATTTTGTGTTTGCAGTAATTGATCTCGATGATTTCAAAAAGGTTAATGATTCACTTGGTCACCTTGGCGGAGATAAAGCATTACAGAAACTTGGAAGTGAATTACAGAAAATATCATCTGAAAATATTATCTGTGCGCGATATGGTGGAGATGAATTTGTTATTAGTATGTTTGATGTTCCAAAAGATGATGCTCATAAAATATTGTCAAAACTGGTTAGGGATATGAATTATCTGATGGAATTTGAAGAAAAGAGTCATCAGTTATCGATAAGTCTTGGTGCTGTTCATAGTGATACAATTAATACAAGAGACCAGATGTTTGAGAATGCAGATAAGGTTCTTTATATTGTTAAGAAGCTTGGAAAGAATCAGTATCGTATTGGAGAGTTTGATATAGTAAGAAAAATAAGGGCTATCTGATATCAGATAGTCCTTATTTATTAAGCAACTCTCGGGCAGTTTTACGAATCTGGTTTTAGAGATTTAAGAACTTATCCCATTCCTGCATATCTGATGAACCAGTCATTTTAATGCAGTAAGTTCTTTCGTTATTTCCGTCAATCACAAATGTATATTCATTATCATTTTTTGTTATTTCAAAAGAATAGCAGTCGACAAAATAATCAAATATTTTTTTGTAATCTGATGCGTCAATAATTACGTCTTCCTCAGTTGTCTGAAGATTTCCATTGGCATCGTAAATTTTATATCCTTCTTCTATAAAATCAATTATATTAGCATCTAAAATAGAGAGGATAAGCCCGTTTGCTCTCATTTTCCTTATATCAGTATTCTTTGAATTTTCAGGAAGAATTCCAACATCGTCAATACATATTCTAAAAGTTTCCCCAGTGTATTCTACTTCGTTGACATGAAGCTCTGTAAAATCAAAATGGTCAAATTCATTTTTTGTTGTAAATTTCATAGTATGTCTCCTTGTATGTATAATCAGGTAATCTGTATTTTAAATGAGATAATTTTTTATATCACTAAGTGTATCACATTTTGCATATAAGCATCTGCTAAGTTTTTCATCCGGCTGGCTTTGGTCAGGAATCATTATAACCTTACATCCTGCCCGGTATGCACTTAATACTCCATTTGGCGAATCTTCTACGGCAATGCATTCGTCCGGGCTCAGATTAAGCTCTTTACATGAGTAATCATATACATCAGGTGAAGGCTTACCTTCTTTTACCATGGTTGCGCAGATGATTTTGTCAAAATAATCATAAAGTTCAAGCTGCTTTAGATATTTTACGGTCCTGTCATATGGGTTTGCGGTTGCCATAGCTGTCAAAAAGCCATTGGACTTAAGATAATTAAGTATTTCCATAGCCCCAGGTTTAAGCTCAATGCCGTTTTTTTCCAAAATGTCGTTCATAAGCTTTTTCCGGTAGTTCTTTATTTCTTCATAATTACAGTCAGGTCCGAACCATTCTTTAAATTGAGCCGGAGCAAATGGCTGACCGAGGGACCGAAGAAGAAGTGACTGCTCATCCGACATATCATAACCAAAGTGTTTTGCGGCGGCGGGCCATGCAACTCTGTAATATTTCTCTGTATCAATAAGGGTTCCGTCTAAGTCAAATATTACGGCTTTGATATTACTCATAATTTATTCCTCCAGGGGTCAATTAATTAGTATTTTAATCTACCATAATAAGTTTTGCAATGTCGTAAACTTTATTTTATTAGGTTTTTAGTTTTGAATATTGTAATAAAAAAAATGATATGCTATAACATAAAACAACAAAAATGTAAATGCGTTGAAGGAGACTCATATCATCAGAGACCGACAGGAATACAGCGTCACCGACTGAGAGCGTTGTTTGGAAGAGATGTTATCGGGAACACTACCGGAGCAGACCAGTTGAACAGAACTGTTAGCATTCAGGGAAATGGATTAATGTTAAGTAGGCTGGTACGGATTACACACGTTACGTGGATGAGTGGGAAGATGATTGCTACATGCAGTCAGATTTCAATGCGGGTGGTACCGCGGAAATAATTTGTATTTTCGCCCCGGAGCTTATATAGGATATAGGCTCCGGGGCTTTTTTATCTCTAGTTGGAGAAGACTCCCACTTCTATAAGTGGTGAGTATAGTTGTAATTTGTCTCAGTGGTCAGACTATGCCTGATATTGAAAGCTGCGCAAAGCTGGCACAGATTTATGATACTACCATTGACGCACTTTACTATAC
>JAXJVZ010000356.1:0-5396 GCA_036308285.1 Agathobacter sp.
CCTGCAATAATTCTTACTGTATATTTGCTCTTTAATCTATTTTTCAATTCAGCTAATTTCATTGTTTAATCCTCCTATTTTGTCTTAAATCCAGAACTTGTTTTACATATTAATTTGTCAAATACCATAAACATTGAAGGTAAAATAAGTATTACTACGAAGTTACTTATTACAGCTCCCCTTGCCAGAAGAATACAAATAGAGCTAATCATATCAATATTCGAGAACATTCCAACGCCGAATGTTGCGGCAAAGAAACATAATGCACTTACCAGAACCGACATCATCGAATCCTGTAAAGCCTTTGATACTGCCGGCTGTTTTTCCATTCCCAGATGTCTGTTTTTCTTGTATTTATTAGTCATAAGAATTGCATAATCCACAGTTGCGCCAAGCTGGATTGTTCCGATTACAACACTGGCAATAAATGGAATAACTGTTTTAGTGTATGCTGGTATTCCCATATTTACAAAAATTGCAAACTCAATAACTGATACGAGAATAACTGGAAGTGATACTGATTTAAACACCAGAAGAATGATAATAAATATTGCTCCTATTGACACAATACTTACTCTTTTAAAATCTGTATCTGTTATTGTTATCAGATCCTTTGTACATGGTGCCTCGCCGATTACCATCGCATCAGCACTATAATCTTTTACAATTTTTACAATCTCATCTATCTGATTATTTACTTCATCTGATGCTGTCGCATATTCGGATGCAACAACCATCATCTGGTAATTACCGTTCTTAAATATATCTTTTATATCATCTGGAAGAACCTCTTCCGGTATTGCCGGTCCTGTAAGTGAATCAAGGGATGCTGCAAGTTTTACACCATCAACTTCCTTGATTTCATCTATCATGCTTATGCTGTCTGCCTTTGTCATATCAGACGGTGCAAGAATAATATGTGTTGCTCCCATCTGATACTGTTCTGTAAGCTTATCGTTGGCCTGCTTGCTGTATGCTGTATCAGGCATTGTTCCTGCAAGGTCGTAGTATACCTTTGTATGTGTATACCCATATAATGCTGGAATCAGAATTGCGATAAATGCTATTACAAACACCCTGTAATGCTTTGTAATCCAGTCTGCCAATCCTGATAAGTCAGGCATTAAAATCTTATGCTTTGTTTTCTCAATCGCCTTGTCACATACAAGAATTAATGCCGGCAAAATTGTTACACATCCGATTACACCTATTACAACTCCCTTTGCCATAACGATTCCAAGGTCAAGACCTAATGTAAAACTCATAAAGCAAAGTGCTATAAATCCAGCCACTGTTGTGATTGAGCTTCCTGTTACAGAAACAATTGTCTGCGAGATTGCATGCGACATTGCCCTTTTCTTGTCGCCATTAAATCTTTTTATCTGTTCCTGATAGCTGTGCCAGAGGAAAATCGAATAATCCATTGTGACAGCAAGCTGAAGGACTGCTGTAAGTGCAAGTGTAAGATATGAAATCTCACCTTGAATGAAGTTTGTTCCTAAGTTATAGATGATTGCCATTCCTATACTTAATAAGAAAAGAATAGGAACCATTATCGAATCCATCGTTATTGCCATTACTAAAAGTGAGAGGCCGGCTGCAATGAGTACATATATCGGAGCCTGTTCCAGAGTAAGATTTTTTGTATCGGCATTTACCGCTGCCATTCCACTTACGAAACAATGTCCCTCGACCATTTTGTTCATCTCGTCAATTGCTGCCATCGTCTGGTCTGAGCCCATTGTATCCTTAAATAGAACTGCCATTAACTGACTGTCAGCGTCCTTGTTATTGAAAAAGTCATAAACCTCATCCGGGAGCATTTCTCTTGGAATACTTAAATCAGCTACAGTTCCATACCAGACAACCTTCTTAACTCCTTCGAGTGTACTAATCTTATCTGAAAGAGTCTCAACATCTTTGTCCTTCATATCTTCTATGACTATAAAAGACACAGCACCTGTTCCAAATTCATCAACCAGAATATCCTGTCCTTTCATTGTCTCGATTTGGTCTGGAAGATATGAGAGAATATCAAAATTGATTCTCGTGTTAATGAAACTGATGCCTGACGGTATAAGTAATAGAAAGGCCAGTACAAGAATCAGGATTCTGTTTTTTACAACCCATTTTCCAAATTTAATCATATTATGCTCTCTCCTTTTTTATTTGCTTTCAATTTTGTTAAAAAGGAGTATAAAAAAAAGATTGAACATTTAAAATATTCAATCTTTCCTAGCTGTCTGACTTGATATACAAACTTACTAATCTGTATATCATTTCAAACATATGTATAATATTATCGCTCTGAATTAACAGCATTCTACATTTATTTTACAACTCTTCAATTATATCTTCCATCGAATGTGTAATTATATGGTAATATGCGTCCGCCATCTCCTGCGGAGTGTATGGCATCCCCTGGCTTATCCATTTCTCAGCCGCAAAACACATTGACTGTGCATAGTAAGTTGCAACTACTTCAGTAGAAAGCCATTTATGTTTTGACTCTTTTCCCTGACTTCTCTCCTCCAGAATCTGATTAAACATCTTAGTTACACATTTCATATCAACATCATGGAAAGTCACCGGGCCTTCCATTTTTACAGCTTTTTTATAGAAATCTCCCTCTTTCTGCAAATTAGTAAAAAGAAGCAGCATTGCCTCAGTAATCATTCCAGCCTTTATCAGTGGATATATGGGAACCAGCAAATCAGTTATAATAATCCATTCCAATAAGTCAAACTTATCCTGAAAATGATTATAAAACGTCGGACGTATTACTCCAGCTTTGTCTGTGATTTCTTTTATTGTAATTTTTTCAATTGCCTTTGTCTGAGATAATTCTTTCAGACTATTGGCGAGAAGGATATCTATCTCATTCTTGGCAAATCCATTAATCATTACTCGTCAAACTCCATTGTCACAAAGAATCCTTTTTCTGTCTCCCTAACATCAACCACATCGCCTTCTCTTGATACCAGGCGTTCGCCAACTGCATAATTACCAGACATAGCAATTGCGTGTTCAATTGTATAATAATATGAAGTCGGAAGCTTTCCCTCTGTTATCTTAAGGTGATCTCCCACCTTTGTAAGTCCGGGACGCTCCATCTTAAATTCCATTCGCCTCATCTTAATCTTCCTTATCCTCATTAAACTCTACATCAATTGTCTCATTCTTCCTGTATATACTTTCCGCCCTTGATGAAGTAAGTGCAATCCATATATTTGAAGCTCCATTAAATACAAGTATAAAGCCAACCAGCATAACTGCTTTTTCCATAATTCCAAAAGCATCAACAATACATATAAGACCAAATATCAGGCTGATAACGGATAGAATAATTCCTATATTCCAGCTACCAAACCCATACTTTCTGGCATTTATTGACTCAATAATGCTTCTTGTTCCATGAAACACCAACACAACTCCAAGTGCGATAGGAATAAGACTTACCACAACTGATGGCTGAATCAAAAACCAGATTCCTACTGCCAGAACTATAATTCCCATAAAGGCCGAGAACCCATTAGTCACTATATGCAAAAAATAGCTGCTTAAGTACACAATTCCCACAATAATAAGCACCACCGACAATATTGAACCAATTATATCAAGTACTCCGTCCTTCCAGATTATCAGTACAATTCCGAGTACAATGCAGATTAATGATGATGTCAAAAAATCCGCTTTAATTCTTCCCAAAAATTCTCTCATAGGTTTCACCTCGCAGTTTTCTTCTGCTTGCTATTATACCACTTTTACACAAAATAGTGAACCTTCGCATTGTCGTTATGCCTTAATTATGTTAAAATCATGAGAAAAGGGGAAAAGCCATGCGTATACTATTATCTTTAGATGAAAAGAACTACACAGATGAAATGACCGTCTTCGAAAAATATGCTGTAAGAGGTGTTATAATCCGAGACGGTAAAATTGCCATGCAAAAGGCCACCCGTGGATATTACAAGATTCTAGGCGGTGGAATAGATGAAGGCGAGACATACGCTGATGCGCTTTCACGTGAGCTCCAGGAAGAGTCCGGACTTATTGTTGACCGCGATTCCATAAAAGAAATTGGTGAAATTTATGAAGCCCGGCAGGACTTGTATGACAAAGATAAGAAATTTGTATGCCACACATGCTTTTTCTTCTGTGATGTGCTTGATGAACGAGCTGAGACCTCGCTTACAGCCAGCGAAATACGGGAGGGGTTTGAACTTACATGGGTTTCTCCCGAAGAAATAATCAAAGCCAACGACAAGGTTACAGATATGCCGTGGGTTACACGCGATACTGCTTTTATCAAGATGCTTGTCGATGGCACAATTGAGAAATAGGAAGGGTATGAGAAAATGGAAGAGAAAAAGATGGATGGACAAAAACCAATCAATCCTAATATGACACTTGATGTTAAAAATGCTGAAGTTGAGCAGCAGATTAAGAATTATCTTAATGATAAGAGTAAGGAAAACCTTAACATTCTTATTAATTTAATCAGGGACAGCAGAGTTTTAGTACCAGCTGCAGTTAATGAAAAGAAGCAGCCTGTTCCGGCAATGCTTAGAACAAAGGAAGATGAAGTATACTTCCCTGTTTTTACGAGCAAGGAGCAGTACGAGAGCGGTCCAAAGTCTCAGGCTATTATGAATATGCCATATCTTGCCGTTAATGAGATTTCACTTAAGCATAAGCCGGACCTGGCCGGAATTGTTATTAATCCTTTTACTGACAATCTTACATTCAAGAGACCTCTTGTTGAAAGAATTAATATTATTGAGAATGCGAAAAATAATCCTGATGGTGTAAAAGAGGTTAAGCTTACAGAAGAGCAGTATGTTGCCTTTGAACGCAGACATTTTGAGATGACTAACCTTCCAAAGAGCTTCTTTGAAAAAGGACAGGAATTTGTTGATAAGCTTTGTGCTGACAAAGAACAGTACATTGATGAATTATTTGAGGAATCATATCAGAATAAACGTATGTATCCTTACCTTACAGAGGAATTTGCTGTAATGGCTATGGATATTTCAGATGAACTCTTAGTTCTTCGTGTTGATATGCCTACTAAAGATGGTGTTAGAGGAAGTAGTCCTAGAATTTATATGACATGGAATAAAGCTGCTTCTACAGGAAAGTATTTTGCTATTGAAGCTACAAGCCCAACTACTCATGTCATTACAGAGGTTATGGCTGATGGCCAGAAGACAAACCACGGAGAGGCTCCTGTTGAAGGTGCTGAGCTTCAGACTATTATTGATTTTGCAGGCGACAAAAAAATTACCAGCTAATTATATAAAAGCCTCCGGCGGATTGCAGGAATGCGCAGAAGAAGATGTCAGCAAAGCTGACGCGCATTCCGCGGCAATAACGCCAAGACGTTATTGAACAGA
>JAXJVZ010000357.1:0-4402 GCA_036308285.1 Agathobacter sp.
CTGTTCCTGCCCCTGCGGCTCTCCTGACTGAATATCCCTGCAGGCCAGCCAAATATTTTTAGTGGATAATGAAAAGAACAATAAACAAATTACCCCTGCTATTATTTTCTTTTTGCACTTCATAAAAAAACACCTCGCTTTCTGCATTCAGAATAGCAAGGTATCTTTTCAAAAAATCCTCTATATTACATCATTTTGGCATCAAAGAGTTGTCATATTAACAAATCCATTAATCACATCATATCTCAATAAAATTGCCTTATTATTTTTATCTGTCATACAAATAAAATTTTTGTCCCCTTCTGTCTCAATAATCTCTAAATTGGCATCATAATATTCTTTGCAGAATGGAATAACTACCTGACTCATGTACTTAGAACTATTCTTCTTATCAACATAGTAGACCATTTCGTCCTTAGAAGTTGAATAGAAGGTCATACTGACAACCTTTTGATTTTTATCATCTATAATTAATTCAACAAAATTGTCTGCAGAGTGTTCTATTTTCACAGTCCAAAGCACGCATGAAACTGTGGTATTTCCAGTCATTTCATCACTGCTGTCACTCTCCTGGCCATACACGAATTCGTCTGACTCCAGGCCTACGACTGCATTTGTAATATCTTTGCCAGAATCAGACTCGGTCACATAATTATCAATTGCCAGCTTCTGCTTTTTTTCAAAATATTCATTATAGACACTTAAAACTCTTAATTCACAGCTTATTTCTGTATTATTCTCATTTGCCTCAGGTGAAACATATCCATACTCGTCCGGCTTTATTCCTTTAATAAAGGAATTGCATTCTTGTATTACCTCTTCTCTTGACATATTAGCCATATCCTCCTGGTAATCAAAAGAATACTCATAATAATCTGTACTTCTCATTGCATCTATAATACTATTTGTGCCAACAATTTCTACAGGTTCAATTTTGTATTTTCCGACCTGCCCAATTGATTTATCCAGCTCTTTTGAAAAAATAATATATGGAAAAAATAAACCAAGACCGACAAATACAAGCATCATAAGAAGTCCAGATATCCATGCTATTTTTCTCATTCCCGTCCTCCTTTAAGCTGTACGCATACCCTTGTGCCTACTCCAACTGTGCTTTTTATCTCAAGGCTTCCATTATGCAGCTTTGCAATACGCTCACACAAGGACAAGCCCAGTCCCGCACCGCCAAAGCTTCTGCTTCTAGCCTTATCAACTCGGTAAAATGCCTCCGTTATGTGGGTAAGCTTCTCCGCTGGTATTCCACAGCCTGAATCTATTATCCAAAGCTCACAGCCATACTCTGTCATTAAAAGATTAATTTTTATTGTTCCACCATTTTCCATTGAACGCCTTGCATTTTCCAGCAAATTAATAACCATAGATGTAAAAAAATCTGCTTCAATCCTGCAAGTCCCTGCCTGACAGCTTGTCTCAATCCGGATACCCTGTTTTTCAAATGGTGCAGCATAATGCTTTACAATTTCTTCTATCAGATATGAAGGATTGTGCAACCCAAATTCATGATCTTCACCTTCTGCTACAATTAATTCTAACATCTTAATTGATAAACGCTCTAATCTCTTACTCTCTGAAAAAAGGTAATTTGTTGCCTCCATTTTATCTTCATCACTTAATGTTTGTCTTCTCAGCAAATCTGCATATCCGATTATTGATGTCATAGGAGTTTTTAATTCATGGGTAAAGTTTCCAATAAACTGACTCTGCCGCTCCATTGCCGCATTAAGCTCCTCCATCTTATCCACCAGCGCATCTGTCATATGATTAAACTCCGCTGCAAGCTCCCCTATTTCATCGCTGGTGAAGACATCACTTCTTAATTCATATTGTCCCTGCGAAATACTTGATGCCGTTCTCTTAAGCCTGCTTATGGGCTTAGTAAGTATATAGGCCAAAACATATGAAAATACAGCACTGCAGGCGACCATGATAAGAAAAATTATCCCATACAGTTTTTGCTGTTCTCCTCTTTGCTCATATATCTGGCTTATGTCATATAAGACATCCACATATATGTCGGCTCCTTCTACCTTAACCTCCGAGCAAAGCTGTATGTAATAGTTAGTATCACGACAGATAATCTTATATGCCGCCTTATCGCTACCCACCAATTCTGATAAATCATCCATAATTTGTACTTTATTATTTTTCTTATAGATAACATCTTTATCCTTACACAATCGTGCCGTATCAAAAAAATCGTTCTGATTAACAATTTTATCAAAATCCTCAGAAATCTCATCTGTGGTAGTCCATCGCGATGCCTGATTTACAAATGAAAAGGTGTTGATTAGCATATTAAAAGATTTCGTTGCGGAAACCTTTTCACGCTCTAAAGAATTATTAAAAGACATGTATAAAAGAACAGTCCCGCCTATTCCAAAAATAAGCGCAATGAGAGAAATCATGCATATTGTAACTTTATACCGAAACTTCATGCTTTTATCTCCAATCTGTATCCCACTTTATTAACAGCCTTAATCATTTTCTCCAGATGTGTTTTCTTTCGCAGTCTCTGCACATGCAAATCAACTGTCTTACTGGTATCTTCTAATACCCCGCCCCACACACGCTCATATATTGTTTCCCTGTACAATGCGACATTAGGATTCTGTGCGAAAAGAACCAGCAAATCATATTCCTTTGGCGTTAAGGCCACCTCTTTTCCATCATATGTTACAGTGTGCTGTTTTAAATCTATTGATAAATGTTCTCCAACGTGAATGACCTGGGCATTTTTATTAAAACGTCTAAGTACAACATCAACCCTTGCAAGAAGTTCAACCACCTCAAATGGCTTTACTATATAATCCTCAGCCCCCATCCTGAGTCCTTTTACTTTATCATTCACCGAGTTCATCGCTGTAATAAAAATAACCGGAATATTAAGCGGCTTAATGTATTCCATTAATTCAAATCCATCAATGTATGGAATCATTACATCAAGTAATATCAAATCAAAGGACTTTTCCTCCAAAATGTCAGCGGCACTTTCTCCATCATATACACATTGACAATTATAGCCTGCGCCCTTAAGTGAAAGCTTAATCAAATCTGAGATTGGCTTCTCGTCTTCTACGATTAAAATGTTAATCATCGTTACCTCCACGCATAATATGGTACACATACCATATTAATTCATAATTGCATCAAATTGACATCAAAACCACTTTATCTCTTCGACAGTACGCAAACAGTCTCCACATGCATTGAAACTTTACTTTGCATTAACATTCGCGCACTTGATTTAGGATTTTTCCCCCCCTATTTTCAGAGTAGCAATTTAACGGTCTCTACCTCTCAAATATGCGCAAATAACTTATATCTATTTCTGCTCTATCTTATTACTTATATTCTGTGCCTCATTAAGAATTCGTATCTGATATTCTGCTATTTCTTTTAAAACCAAAAATCTTTCCTCTTTTGACTTACCTTCCCGTATCATCTGTGCATTATGGGTTTCCAAATTCGATAATACCGTTAATTCGTTTATCGAAGAATAATCCCTAACATTGCTATTCTTAGCTAATTCAGGATTTGCCTCTCTCCAAGCTTTAGCTGTAAATCCAAATAATGCAACATTTAATAGGTCAGCCTCTTCAGCATATGGCAACCAACTAAGTTCTTCTCTATAGTTACAAACCGGGATCAAGTAATTTTTCACTGCATCTGTCTGTATCAAATAATTATTCTTTGAAAGAAAACGCTTTGCATCCCACTCAATTTTCTTAATATCATTTTCCTGTTCTTTAAGGCGTTGAAATTCCTTAATTAGATATAACTTAAAAACAGGACTTATTGCAGATGCAAATTCAAAGGCTATATCTTTATGCGCATAAGTTCCACCATAGCGACCTTTTTTAACAAAAAGGCCAATTGCATTTGTTTTATCAATCCATTCACTTGCACTAAGTACAAAAGTATGTAGTCCTGCTTCTGCTTTAAGGTGGTCGAATTCGACCACTTTAAAATCTGAGTTGTATATTTGCTCCCATGTTCCCAAAAATTCTAGCGTATTTCTATTTCTTAACCAATTTTTTATCACATCAGCTGCTCTTGAGCTATCCGATTTAGCAGTAGCCATATCTGTAATGCAAATATAGTCATCAATATCCGCTTCCGACACTGTGATAGGGATATCTTGTACTGTTATAATTCTATTCTTCGACATACACGTCCTCCTTTTCCTTCAACATATTTTCCATTCGAATATAATATGCTAAAAGTCTGAGGACATAATCCGGCGCATTGCGAGTCCCTCTTTCCCATTCTGTAACCGTTCTGTATGGGATATTGAAACATTCACAAAACTCTTTACGATTCATTCCTGTGGATTCACGAAGTTTTTTTATTTCGATTTGACATTCGGTTAATCGTTCCATGA
>JAXJVZ010000358.1:0-10727 GCA_036308285.1 Agathobacter sp.
GCAATACCTGCAATCTTGGCATCCTGTTCTGTAACACCTTCAACTGCATCAATTACAATGATAACGACATCAGCTCTTTCTACTGCTGCAACAGCACGGATAATGCTGTATCTTTCGATATCCTCTTTAATCTTACTCTTTCTTCTAAGTCCAGCTGTATCGATAAATATATATTCCTGACCATTAAACTTTATATTTGTATCAATAGCATCACGTGTAGTTCCTGCAATGTTTGATACAATAACACGGTCCTCCTGCGCAAGCTTATTAATAAGAGAAGACTTACCTACGTTTGGCTTACCAATAATGGCAACCTTTGGTCTTTCATCCTCCTCTTCTTCCTTGCAGCCTTCCGGAAAATGGCTTACAACTTCATCAAGCATATCTCCAAGTCCAAGCATTGCTGATGCTGAAACCGGATGTGGCTCACCAATTCCAAGATTATAGAATTCGTACACATCTGGCATGAATTTCTCAAAGCTGTCTACCTTGTTAACCACTAATACAACAGGCTTATGAGATCGCCTTAGCATATCAGCCACCTTAGAATCTGAATCCTGAAGCCCCTGTCTTACATCTGTTATAAATATAATTACATCTGCTGTGTCAATAGCAATCTGAGCCTGCTCTCTCATCTGTGAAAGAATAATATCACCACTGTCGGGCTCTATTCCACCTGTATCTATCATTGTAAAGTTATAGTCGAGCCAGGAAACATCTGCATAAATTCTGTCTCTTGTAACTCCTGGTGTATCCTTAACAATTGAAATACGCTCTCCAGCTAAGGCGTTAAAAAGTGTCGACTTTCCAACATTAGGGCGTCCAACTATAGCTACTACTGGTTTACTCATATTATCTCCTATTCTGTAATACTCTAAATATTCTGCCCGATTGATTTTACATCACGGGCTCATACTTGTAAAGCTTTGCGTTTAAAGCTCAAAAATAAAGAAACGAGACAGTTTTTCCATCTCGTTTTCTTTAACGGATAATACTATTATACCATATTTATCCTTTTATACAATTTTTTTTACAAGCCAAATCAATGTGAAATTATTCCATGCTTTCAAGCTCGTCTGCAGATTCAATCGCACCAAGTTCAATTAATGTGTTAATTATATGTTGGCAGTCTTTACCAAATTCCACATATGTATTGAAATATTCTTCACCATATGGATAATCATACCATGTGCTGTTCTCATAATAGTCAGACCATCTTATCTGATCTGGTGATATATAGTCCTTTAAATCCGTAACCTTAAAGTTAATACAAACCTCTGCTGCATATCTTTCTACAGCTCTTGCCTCATAGCCGTATGAAATGTATTTCTGAAGATTACCTTCCTCTGCATCTAAAAGTATCGCCTCAGTCAGCTTTTCAGCTTCAGCTTTTGTAAATTCTACAGAATTATCATGAGAATATTCTTCATCATATCTTTGGAAATTTCCGTCCATAATTTCTATAGAGTCATTATGATATTTTCCGAAAATATATGTTTTTAAATTATCATACTTAGCTTCTTCCTCGCAGATTGTATCATATAATTCTTTTCCCTTATCGCTTACAGGAATAGCATAATTTCTCTTTACAATTTTTCCGTTTTTCATTTTATAATAAATAGAAACAGAAAATGCATAATTATCATTGTCTCTGAAATTCTTTATCTCTTTTACAATATCTTTATGCACATCAATTACCTTTGTAATCTCATCCCCTTCATAGGCAATAGAATATGTTGATGATATAACAGCATCTTCTACCAAATCGATGTCCGGAATATATTTTTCCTGCTTTGAAGTATATAAATTAAGTGATACGAAAATTACAAGCATAAAAGCCGCAAACACTCCACATCGTCTGATATTTCTGCCGTTAAACACCTTAAAGCTCTTATCCAGATACATCTGTGCAAAAAAATAACATAACACTCCTACTACAAGACACAGAATAAAAAGACCTGTACGTTTTACATTAATATCAATCTCAGAAAGAATCTCATAAATAAGCATTCCTCCGCCGTAACCGAAGCAGGAACCAACACCCCACTTAAAAATAGGTTTTACAAATCCAACTGTAATGGCATCACCTGCATTTTCAATATTTCTCTTTTTATAAAAATAAAATGCTACTGCCAAAAATACTACTGCAACTGCTATGTAAATAAGCAATACGTTTGTTCCGTGAAAGGACATTCCTGTGAAAAAATATTCATCATTTTTATATTTTTGAACAGGCTCAAATTCAATCTTACTGACAAGATAATACAGAGGCGATAAACAAGACAACTTATCATCATAACCATACATCAAATCAATCGGACTAACACCATATGACACAATTGTTTCAAACGATAATATAAGTGTTCTCACAAAAAGATATAAGAAATTCAATGCCACAAAATAAATTGGCAAGGCAAACAGCTGTCCGGTAAGAAACGCACAGAATACAACCATGCTGTAAATTATAAATGCTATTGCCAGAGCACTTAAAAGCCAGATTCCCATAATGTTAATATATGTGACTCCATAAGAGAGACATATAAGAACACCAATTAAAAATGCAATTATCTGTGGCACCCATAACATTACAAGTCCACTGATCAGGTTTGTTCCAAAATGCTGAACTCTTGTAATCGGAAGTGAATGCAGCATATTGGCACTTTTACTCGTATAAAGATAATTAAACAATGCCATTCCTACAACTAGTGCAGCGATTGACACAACAACAATCAATGTTGTAATGGATGTTGCACCATTTAATACACGTATCTGATTATCTATTTCCTGCATTTTGGTAAGCTCATAATTATTCCACAAATTATTATGCCTGAAACCAAAGAATAAAGAGCCGTCAACATAAATCATGATAATAAAAGTATATAATGCCCATATTGGCCAAAATAATGTAATATTCTTTAAAAATAAAGTCTTATTAAAAAAGGATGTCTTTGACTTCATAGTCTTCTCCTCCCATCTCGTAAATAAAGATTTCCTCCAGAGTAAGTGGAAGTGCATCTACAACCACAGGCTTGCCGTAATCAGTTGTAATCGCCTCAACTGCTTCCTTTGGATTTCCCCTTACAATAAGGGTGTACACTCTTCCAGTATTAGCCATATGAAGAACCTTAAATTCCGGTGGAAGCTTTGGCATCCCGTTTTCACAGGCAACCTGAATCTTTGAAATATTGCCCTGAAGCTCAGTAAGTGCTCTCTCGATTATTACCTTACCCTTATTCATTATTCCGACATGATCACATACATCCTCAAGCTCTCTTAAGTTATGTGAAGACACAAGCACTGTCATCTTGCTTGCCTCAACCTCGGACATTAGTATTGTCCATATCTGTCTTCTCATTACAGGGTCAAGTCCGTCTACAGGCTCATCTAAGATAAGAAGCTCTGGTCTGCAGCAGATTGCAAGCCAGAAAGCTACCTGCTTTTGCATACCCTTTGAAAGTCTTCTGATATTTCTCTTTACGTCAATAGAAGGGAAAAATTCCTGCATTCTATAGAACATATCCTCATCAAAATTCTTATATATTCCTTTATAAAAATTCTTCATCTCCATAGTATCTGCCTGAAGAAAATAAAATAAATCATCAGGAATATATGCCATTTTTTCTTTTATCGCATTATTTTCATATACAGGCCGACCGTCAATGTATATCTCACCAGCGTCCTGTTTGTATACTCCCGTAAGATGCTTTATTATAGTTGATTTTCCTGCACCGTTTGGTCCTACCAGTCCGTATATCTCACCTTTTCCAACATTCATAGTCACTCCGTCTAAGGCTTTAAAGCCGTCGAAGCTTTTAACAACATGATTGACCTGAATCATAGTTAATTTCCCCTTTCATCAATTTCTGTTATCCTGTCCGTCAGATTCCTGCCAGGGACCTTAAGGAAAAGTAACTCCTTCACAACCTCATCGAAGTCTCCCATAAGCTCCTCAACCCGCTTATCTTTATTTCTTCCTTTAATCTCAGCTGATACAAAGGTTCCCTTTCCACTTAGAGAATATAAATAGCCTTCTTCCTCAAGCTCTCTGTATGCCCTTGCGATTGTGTTAGGATTGATAGCATTCTTTGAGGCAAGCTCTCTGACACTTGGCAACTTCTCATCCGCTAAAAAAGCATTTGATATCACAAGCTTTCTTATGTCATCTTTTACCTGCTCATATATTGGCTTCGAATCTCTATAATTAAGATTTAGCACATGCGCTCTCCTTTCTTTCGAAATTCATAAGTGTATTATTGTTTCTGATACACTCAGTTTACCATATCAGGTGTATTATTCAATTAAGTACAGTTGAATAAATTCTTATGAATTTCTTAAGACCATAAACGCACCTAAATTGCCTCTTTTCCCCTGACTTGCCCTGTGTGAAAATAAAAGCTTGGGATTACAGCAGGTACAGATATTGGTAATGGCTATATTTTCCTCACAGACGCCTGCATCCTTTAATACAATTTCATTACTCTTCCACAAATCAAGCTGGTATTTTCCATTTCCCTTATCAACTAATATCTCGCTCTCATGTCCTGCAAATGCTTTCTTAAACTCATCTGCCACATCCTCACTTATCTCATAGCAGTCCTGGCATATAGAAGGTCCTACTGCCGCAATAATATCTTTTGCCTTTGTACCAAATTCCCGTCCCATAGCCTCTATAGTATGAAGTCCCATGCGGTTTACTGTACCTCTCCAGCCTGAATGACTAAGGCCAATCGCCTTATTTACCGGATCAACAAAAAATAATGGTACGCAATCTGCATAAAATGTCGAGAGAACTATTCCCGGCACATTTGTAATCAGACCGTCTATATCTTTATATGTTTTTTCTCTTGTAACTCCCATCCCCCTGTATCTGTCATCAACTCTCATTACATTTACTGTATGAGTCTGATCACTGCACACAAAATTATCCAGAGTAGTATTAAAAGCATAGGCAAGTCTTCTGTAATTTTCAGTTACTGCCGCATCTTCATCTCCACGTGTAAAACTAAGATTTAACTCTGAAAAAATCCCTTCACTTGCTCCACCTTCCCTCGTTGTAAAGCAATGGTCTACGATACCAGTTTTATCTAGCAGATTATAATGAAGAAGCGGCAGTTTCTTATCTGTGCCGCTTTCATGATTTTTTAAATATAATATATCTTTATCATTCTTTACTTTAAAATCTCTGTATTCCATAACATTCCTATCTCAATTAATTTAATATAATTTTGCCTTCCTGCTGCATAATTTACATAAGCTTAAATGCCATTATAAAATCACACTACCTCATATGCATTTTTAATTAAGGTAACCTGTTCACCCTCTATGGCTACAACATCAAATCTGCATGGTGTCCATTCGCTATATCCATGGGTTGTAAGATAATGCATTGCCACACGGCTTATTATCCGCTGCTTTCTATAGTCAACCGCTTCAGACGGATAGCCACTTCTATCATCTTTTCTGTATTTTACTTCAACAAAACATATATACTCGCCGTCTCTTGCTATTATATCTATCTCACCAGTTCTGTTCCTGTAATTTTTCTCAATAATAGTAAAGCCCTGCTCTACTAAATATTTAGCAGCAAGGCTTTCATAATCTGTTCCTGTCTGTCTTTTATTCACGCTACATCGCTCCCAGTTTTGCTTTCATCTTGTCCATATCATCCACAAAGACAAGAATTTCCGCCACTACCTCATAAAGCTCAGGTGGAATCATATCTCCAATCTGAAGCTTTGACAGGGTATCAGCAAGCTTATTATCTTTATACAAAGGAACATTGCTTTCCTTTGCCTTCTCAATAATTCTATCCGCCACGGCACCTTTACCCGTGGCAATAATCTTAGGTGCAGCCTCACCAGGTACATACTCAACGGCAACTGCGGTCTTTTCTTTTTGTTTTTCTAACTTGTTAAATTGAAAACGTTTAAAATCTTCAGACATAATTACGCCCTCATATCAAAAGAATACCTGTGCACTCTGCCTGCAGCCGGCATATCTTTCTTCATAAAATCTTCCACAAAATTTACATGTCTGTTCTCATTTGTCACATTAATCTTGCAGTTGTAACCTTTATCTGCCAATCTCTTTTCCAATATTGAAAGATTCTTCTCCAGCAAATCATATGCAGCGTCATTCTCCAGATAAAAATTAGTAGTTACATCCTTGCCAAGCATCTTCACAGATACATCCGTCGGCCCCAGATTATCCATATCAAGATGTAAAAATGCAGTGAGCTCTTTATCCTTCTCCATCAGAGTCTTCTTATTGGTATATACATAAAGTTCCCCGCTTGCACTCTGTCCTGCCATTTTAAGTGGAACCTGCACATATGTATAGGCCTGATTAATCTGATTCATAAATTCCACATTATTTCTTATCTCTGCCGCAAGTGATGATACAGCCGTATCAGTCTGCCCGGATGCTTTAACCACCTGCTCAAGCTTTGCTAACTGCTCTTCTACCTTTTCATACAATTTATTAATCTTCTTAGAGACATCTGCTTCCCGGGCAAGATCCTGCGGTTTAATTAACCACTGCTGTTCTAAGGCATCTTTTACAAGAGTTTTAAAATTATCATTAGAAAAAAGCTTTAGTAAGGTATCCTTATCTATCTTAGCTGAGTTATCAATGAGTGTCTGTATATCCTTTAATACCTCGACCGTACCAGCCTCCTTTGAGTATCCCATGTCCTGAGCTTCTTCTATCAGAACTTCAGAATTAACTCCACCTAATTCTCCTGTGCCATGTTCAGTCTGTGCAACACTATTCTCCAGATTTACTGTTCCACTTTGTCCATCTGCTGATTGTCCACTTATAATATCTGCAGTTTTATTTTCAGAAACTCCGGCCTGTTCTATATTTGCAAAATCATTTTGTGTATTTACACCCTGTTCATTCTGCCCTTTTACAGTCTGAGCTTCTTCTGGCTCAACTCCGGTCTGCATAGAAACATCCTGTAAAGCACCAGACTGCCCATTCATATCCTTAATTGTCTGGTCCTGACTTCCAGCTAACTGCCCCTCACCAGTAATATCAGAATTTTCTTCTCCCCACTCAGGAAGCAGTCTTTGTATTGCTTCGTTCAAATCCAATAACTGATTATCATTTAAAATACTTCCAAGATTATTCTCGGGATTTCCTTCAGCTAATCCTTCTGTAACTACTGACAGAATCTGACTACTCAAAAGCTTTATCTGTTCAACAGGCATGTCATTATTGCCAAATGCATTTGGAAGCTCGTTCATAAACTCTTCGAGGACCTTACCTATTGCCTGCTTGTCACCAAGATAATTTTCAAACTGTGAAGCCATCTCCACTGAAATAGGAAGTCCGAGTTTTTGCATCTGCACGAGGGTTTCAACATTAATATTACTATTATTAGCCGCCACTCTTGCCATATCAATAAGACTGTTTCTGTCAATTGACATCTGTTCCTCCATCATCTTATTTACCATGGCCAGATTGTTAGCATCCGTTGCAAGCCCTGCTGTTTTTAATGCCTCAAGTAATGTATAGTTAGCGCCACTTCCTCCAAATGTAAAAGGTCTTATCTCCACGGTATTTCCCGAATTCGATTTAACCTGAAAAAACATGGATTGACCTTTTTCAAGATTAATCTTCGTCGAAAGACGCGCACTAACCTGACTTCCATTTGCTAATGAAAGAATTACCTTATTGCCCTTTACAGAGCTAACCGTCCCCTCAAACACATTACCTGTTTCAAACTCAGACAAAGGCTCTACTAACTTCTCAACCCCCTTTGTCTTTGTTATCGGCTCAGACTGTGTCACCGAACTATTATAATGTCCTAACAAATCTGATATATGCATCTAATCATCCTTCTTCTAATTCAATAACGACTTGGCATTTCTAAACTAAGATAAAATTTTTTATAAATGATCTTCTGTGTATTGGTGTTGGACCAATCTCTTTTATTGCTTTAATATGTTCTGGCGAACCATAACCCTTATTTGAAGCAAAACCATATCCCGGATAAATATTATCATATTCTTCCATCATTCTATCCCTGGTAACCTTTGCAATAATGCTGGCAGCACCAATTGATATACTCTTGGCATCACCCTTTATTATTGGCACCTGCCTGATATCGACCATAGGGATAGTGACCGCATCATTAAGAAGTAAATCCGGCTGTGGATTAAGCTTGCCAATAGCCTGTCTCATTGCCTCATAAGTAGCCTGCAGAATATTAATCTCATCAATTCTTTCAGGACCAACCATTCCAATTCCAACCGAAACAGCTTTATCCATGATTACATCATATAATTCTTCTCTCTTTGCCGCTGAAAGCTTCTTAGAATCATTAATATATAAAATATCACAATCCTTTGGCAAGATAACAGCACATGCCACTACCGGACCTGCAAGAGGTCCACGTCCAACTTCATCAATACCACAAATATAAGAAAAAGCTTCGTATTCTTTTTCAAATTTTTTTAACTGCTCTGTACGCTCTAACTCATCCTTATATTTCTGCAAACGTTTCCGGGCAGTTTCAATAAGCTTCACTACTCCAGAACGTGTATCCGTCTTATATTCATCAATAAAATCCAAAAGCTCAGTTTCTTTAGTTTCTGCTAACTGTGCCTTTATCTCTCCGATTTTCTTCTCCATAACATTCTCCTGTGTATATGATTGATATCTGTATAACTTAACTACTCCTCAACCGGAGACTCAAGTGTAATGTTACCGAGCTTTCCACTTCTAAAATCATCAAGTATAAGTGCAGCGGCCTTACTGTAGTCAGGCTCTCCACCCTTTTGTACACAATTTCTGTTAGCAGCAACTCCATAAATTATATCGGTAACATCTGCTGATTCATCAACCTCATATCTGCTGTTAAGAATCCCTGGATATCTGTCAATTAAAATCCTGATAAGTTCAATCGCAAGCTCATCTACATTAAGGATTTCATCTTTTATTGAACCAATTAATGCAAGCTTAAGTCCCACTGTCTGATCCTCAAATTTAGGCCACAAAATTCCCGGTGTATCTAAAAGCTCAACATTTTTATTAAGACGTATCCACTGCTTCCCCTTTGTTACGCCAGGTTTATTACCTGTTTTTGCACAAGCCTTACCTGCATATGAATTGATAAATGTTGACTTTCCAACATTAGGAATACCAACTACCATTGCTCTTACAGGACGATTCTTAATACCCCTTTTTCTGTCCCTTTCAATCTTCTCCTTGCAGGCCTCCATTACAACATCTGTAATACTCTTCATGCTGTTTTTGGTTCTTGCATCAAGACTTACAACAAAAAAGCCCTTCTTCTTAAAATACTCACTCCACTTGTCTGTCTCTTTCTTATCTGCAAGATCAGACTTGTTCATAAGAATGAGTCTGTATTTGTTCTTTCCTAAATCGTCAATATCAGGATTACGGCTTGATAATGGAACTCTAGCATCGACAAGCTCGATAACTAAATCTATTAATTTAATGTCTTCCTGCATCTGACGCTTTGCTTTGGTCATATGACCTGGATACCACTGAAAATTCATAATTCACCTATTTCCTTTATTTAATAAATCCCATACTGCTTATGGATGAAATTCTAAACCACGCTTTACCAATAATATATTCTTCTTTTACATTTCCAATATTTGCAAAACGACTATCCTCACTATTATTTCGATTATCTCCCAGCACAAAATACTCATCCTTGCCAAGCTTAATCTCCTCACTGGCAATTCCAGGATCATCAATTGATGCAACCTCTGTTGCTTCCGTGTAAAACTGTCCATTTACATACACAGCTCCGTCCTGTATCAAAACAGTGTCTCCGGGTGTTGCAATAACTCGTCTTACATAGTAATGTGATTTTTCATTACCATTTGGCAAAAATACCACCACATCTCCAGCCTTAGGATGGGTTATTACATAAACAAATTTATTAATCAGAATCTGATCGTTAGCTTTTAAAGTCGCTTCCATGGATTGACCTACAACTGTAGTACGCACTCCAAACGAGCTTTCTATAACGTATGCCATAAAAATAACAATTGCTGCTTCTATAATCCATGCAGCAATTTCTTTAATTAATGGAAGGTTAAGTTTCCTTCTCTGCTTTCTAAAATTTAATCCATTTCTTCTAGACATGTTTACTCCAATCATCAGTTTGATTTAAAGATGAATTTATACACCCACACTATTGTACATAATAAACTTTAAAGTGTCAAAAAAAGACGAGGATAAATATCCTCGTCCTGATGAAAGTGCTATTATTTAACTTTCTCTTTAACCTTAGCAGCCTTTCCTACTCTGTCTCTTAAGTAGTAAAGCTTAGCACGACGTACTTTACCCATACGTACAACTTCAACCTTCTCTACGTTTGGAGAGTGAAGTGGCCATGTCTTCTCAACACCTACACCGTTAGAAAGCTTTCTAACTGTAAATGTCTCACGGTTGCTTCCGTTCTGCTTCTTAATAACTGTTCCCTCGAAAACCTGGATACGCTCACGGTTACCCTCTTTGATCTTACCGTAAAACTTTACAGTATCACCTAAGTTAAATGCAGGAACCTCTGCCTTTAACTGCTCAGCTTCGATGCTCTTAATAATTTCACTTGCGGTCATTTTGTGACCTCCTAATAATCTTGACGTTCTTAATGCTACTACTATTTTCGCAACAGAGGACCATCACTTTTTACTCACAACATTGATACTATATCAGAATACTCTATATATTGCAAGCTTTTTTTA
>JAXJVZ010000359.1:0-2222 GCA_036308285.1 Agathobacter sp.
GTGGATACACGGGTGTAGATGTAGCATTTTAGTTGTTTTTTCATGAGTACCTCCTTATGAATCCGATGTAACTCCAAGTGCAATTTCCAAAAGTTCTGCAGCCACTTGATGATTTTTGATACGCATTAAATTATCCCAGACATCCACCTTACCAAGCAGATTCATGCCACCATGCCATACCAGTTCTTCATCAATAACGGCGAATCGCTCCTCTACTTCCGCTTTTGTTACTACATTAATTCCTACCTGCTGCATCTCTCTAATTAATTCATAACATACATCCGCACTGCCATATACAACTCCCTCCGGATCTGTAGTAATGACTGTTACATTTACACCTTTTTCCTGACGATCTTTAACCAGTGATAACAGTCTGTCAATCTTATTCTGTCGTATGTCCGGACTGGAAATTACAATTGATTTCTCTGCTTCCACAATATCCTGCTCGAATTTTTCCGTGTAATTACCGGAATCATATATCGCATTAATTATCTGCTTAGTCTGTTCATCTCCCGTCCATATAGAAAATCCGGTTTTCTTGTATGTCTTCAACCTTTTACCATACATTTTATTAAAGAATCTCATATGAGCATCAATATAATCATATACATAAACAGCTTCTTTACCTTCATAGTCACGATTTAATCTTCCTACATACTGTTCCAGACGCCCCTCAAAAGATACCGGTGCTGCAAGCATCAACACATCAAGTCTCGGAAAATCAAAGCCTTCTCCTATTTTCTGACCGGTTGCAACCAAAATGAGAGATTCATTTTTAGGAACCTGCTTCAATCTAACTCGTATATCCGCATTTTCTTTATCCGTATTATCTCCATACAGAAGGAATACATGATCAGCTTCTTCTTTCAGAGTGTCATATAAAAGCTTTGCATGTTCCTTAAATCTCGTCAAAATGACCGGAGTCTGCTTCATCGCAATACATGCTATCACATCATTTACAATCATCTCATTACGCACTTTACTGGCACTAATCAGACTGTATGCTTTATTGATATCATCCTTGCTGTCAGCAGTATCCACAACTCTTGTATACCTCGGAACAAAATAATGTCCTATTCCCTGCTCCTGTGCTCTTTCCAAGGCTGTAAATCTGTGCCGGAGTGGTCCAAGCAGCATATAAATAATCTTATCCAAGCTGTCTCCGCGTTTTGGTGTGGCAGAAACTCCATAAACATATTTCGCATTAATTTTTTGCAATAACTCCATGGATGTATTAGATGCCGCATGGTGACATTCGTCCATAATTACCATTCCGTATGAATTAATTAAATCATTGAATTTACCTTTACTGTACATAGAACCCACCATTGCAACATCTATAATACCTGTTAATGTATTTTTACTGCCATGCAGAATCCCAATAACACTATCCCTCTTTTTCTCCCTGCCCGTTTTCGTCTCATATACCGGTGGCTCTTCTTTGATATCCAAGAATTTATTCAGTTCTTCAACCCACTGGTTAAGCAAATCCTTACTTTGTAACAAAATAAGCGTGTTTACCTTACGTTCCGCAATCAGGTAACTGCACACAACCGTTTTACCAAATGCCGTTGCCGCACTTAATACACCATCTGAATAAGTCAATAACTTCTCTGCCGCCAACTCCTGCTGTGTTCGTAAATCACCTTTAAAAGAAACTCTGATTGGTCGCCCTTTCTCCCTTTGATCAGATATATCAACAGCAATTCCGGACTTTTTGCATTCTTCAATAACTTGTTCCTTCAGTCCTCTTGGAATCTGTATGTATCCATCTACATCCTTTCCCAAATATACAGCACTAAAATTATAGTAATTAGAATATCCCAATCTCTTATTTTTATAAAATTCCGGATTATCAAAAGCAGCCAGACTACGGATTTGGTTTTGTATTCTCGGCATAAGATTTAGCGTGTCAATATAAACACCATTACTAAGCACCATATGTAGTTTGCCAACAACATCCGCCTTAACAAACTCACACTTCTTTTTCCATGGCTTTGGCCTATTATTCATATCAGTACCAGCTAGCATCCCTCGACTTTCTGCCAGTTCTGCCTGCCATTTTGCCATATATTTTTCAATATCCTCTATACCAAGTTTTTCTGTTTTATTTAGTAAAATATCCCACTGATTTGGATATGCATTCCAGTTTTCATCCACAAAAGCACTGTTACCATCTTTAAGTGCCTGCCCCTGCAAAGGCAATGCAATCAGATTACCAA
>JAXJVZ010000360.1:0-2024 GCA_036308285.1 Agathobacter sp.
ATGTTATAGAAGTCGCATCTTACTGGATAAAAGAATGTGACATTGACGGATGGAGATTAGATGTCGCAGACGAGATAAATCATGCATTCTGGAAGCGATTCAGACGAGAAATTAAAGCAGTAAAAGAGGATGCACTTATTATCGGAGAGATATGGCATCATGCAGAAGATTTCCTCGAGGGAGACGAGTGGGACAGTGTGATGAATTATCAGTTTTATAATTCTATTCAGGATTTACTTATAGGAGGAAGTATCACACCATCACAATTTATCGGTAATCTAAATTTTGTAAAAGGTAACCTGAACACCCAGTGTGAGGGAGTGCTATGGAATCTGATAGATTCACACGACACACCAAGGTTCTTGCATAGTGCCAATAAAAGCATCAAAAAGCAGAAGCTTGCCGCAGCATTCCAGTTGCTCTTACCGGGAATGCCTATGATATATTATGGTGATGAGGTCGCTATAGGTGGTGGTGCTGATCCTGATTGCAGGAGGGGAATGCTCTGGGATGAAAGCAGACAGAATAAATCGATGTTAAGCCATTACAAAAAGCTGCTTGAGGTAAGAAAAAAATACACCAGTCTTACCACAGGAAGTATTATCGAGCAGTATGCGGATGATGACAGACGGATTATCGTAATAACAAGGGAAGCAGGGGAAGAAAAATGTACAGTGGTATTTAACTGTTCAGATGATAAAGTGTCTGTGCCTGAATATAGCGGCTTGAAAAACCTTATGAATGATAAAAAATTCAAGGGTCAGTTAGGCGAATATGAGGCGGCAGTATTTATAACAAATAAATTATAATTTTGTTTATTGCAATCATGTTTGTTATAATGGTGAACAGAGTGTTATAAGAGAGGAGTAAAAAATGAATAAAGTTATGAAAAAGGTAAAAAGGAATTCAGTTACCAAAGCAATTATTATAGGCATTCTATATATAATTCTTGGAATGATTCTAGGAACTGTATTATGTATGGATGTAATAAAATTCTATACTGTAAAAGAAGATCTTTTCTCACATACAGTAGAAGAATTAGAAGACAGAACATGGTATGCCTGCCAGAATAATGTATTGCTTGATTATTATGCCAGTGATTCTGATGGATATTATTTTGCAACACCAATCAATTCAAATGATGAAGAAGTAGCATACATGGGATTTTTTGTACCTTCAAAGGATTATGAATTGGCTAACAAAATAGTAGATGAGACATACGCATATTTTGCAGGCGAAGGTAATGTGCCAGAGGATTACATCAGCGGTGTAGGATTATTCCGTGAAATGGACTATAAAGAGCGAACATATTTCAGGGATTATTTTGTACAAAGTAATGCAGATTTAGAGATTATAAGTAATTTATGCTACTACACAGTCGAAATGACTACACAAAACAGTCTTTGGGGCGTCGAAGAATTTGTAGGAATATTATTATTAGTAGCTTCAATAGGACTAGGTATTTTCCTTATTGTAAAAGCATTAATTGGCGGCAATATGAAAAAGTTCAAAACAGTCATGAACCAGAATAATATTTCAATGCAGGATATTGAACGTGATATGGAAATGGCGACAAAAATTGGAAAATGCTATATTGGAAGAAAATATATAGTTATCGCAGAACTTCATCCAAGATTAATAGTAGCAGATAAGCTCGTATGGGTATATCCGCATGTTCAAAGAACAGTACACAAGATTAATTATGTTTTTCCAATTGCAGTAACAAAGACATATAGCGTTGTTTGCATAAATCAGGCAAATATTTGTGAACAGGTAAATCTAAGATCGGAAAAACAGGTACAGCAGGTTATAGAAGTTCTTATGAAAGTTGCACCATATGTTATTTTTGGTCATAGCGATGAAATCGCAAATTTATACCGAACAGATTTTGCCGGAATGTGCCAGTATGTAGCTGATAAAAAAATAGCATAAAATTAAGGATTAATATATGAATAAAATTTTAGTAGTAGAAGATGACATCACAATTGCAAAATCGATATGCATGCATCTTGAAAAGTGGCAAT
>JAXJVZ010000361.1:0-3897 GCA_036308285.1 Agathobacter sp.
ATATAAGTCCCTTGAGGACCTTATTGATGTAATCAGGGAGTCAGTAGATGTCATTGATGTGATGAAACCTATTTACAATTTTAAGGCTTCTGATTAGTACAAAGCCTGGCAGATAAGACTGCTGGGTGTTTGCACACTGGTAGTTAATATCTGACAGTACTCTATAGTATGAAGAACGTTAATCAAGATGAAGATAAGCGGAATCAAGATTAAGGCACTACGAAGAATTAACTCCATACTGCAGAAGCAGAACAGGAGGAAAAGATGTTTAATATGCCTACCATCAACATGGTAGCAACGGGAAGAAATATTACAAGATTGAGAGAGCATGCAGGCATGTCCGTTAAGGATTTAGCGCAGATATTTGGCTTTGCTACTCCTCAGGCAATCTACAAGTGGCAGCACGGAACTGCGATGCCGACATTAGATAATTTGGTTGTTTTGGCAGCAGTTTTCGGGGTTGCCATGGATGATATAGTTGTTATCGATACAGATGTAAATGCGCAGATAAGCGCCTAAATTTTTTATTTTAAAATTAATTGGTAGTAGAGAAGTTATAGTAACAAGGCAATCGTGACAATGCTGTTTAGTTAACAAACTTCAATACTATTGTCCAGGGATGGAACAATTAAATTACCACCTATACAAAAAATATTAGCATTAGACGGTAAAAATTTGGAATTATATCATGTAAATAGAAACGCTTAGCCAATTAATTACCGTCTATACAAAAAATATTAAAATTAGACGGTAAAAATTTGGAATTATATCATGTAAATAGAAACGCTTAGCCAATTAATTACCGTCTATACAATAAAATTCTCATATTAGGTGGTAAGATATTTCGAAATTGAAAATATGAAAGATATATTGTCAATTCAATTACCACCGCAAGTTAGAAAATTAATCTTGAGACCGTAAACTTAACTGAACGTTATTGCAACCGTGGTACTTGACAGTGAGTCCTCAAAAATATTATTGTGTATAGCACTTAGGAGAAATCTTAGGTGATATTTTAGTATAATGGATTCAATTGCTATAGGGACCTTAATTGTAAGATTCTTGAATGTATTATCATATATGCGAATTGAAGATAATATAATTAAGATTATTTGGAAAATGGTTGAAGCCATATATGACACCATAATATAATACAAAGGAAAAAAGAAATTGTCTCAGTAGGATAAACTATTAGAACGAGTTTTAAAATTGACTCTGGACCTAAGGTTTGAAGAATTAAGGAAGATATTAGAATCCTATGGATATGTTATGAATGTTCCTAGAGGAGGCAGCAAATGCGAACAGTTGATGAATATATGAAGCTTCCATATAAGATGGAAATTACACCTGATATTGATGCAGGTGGATTTGTTGTATCATATCCGGATCTTCCTGGATGTCTTACAGTAGGAGATACAATTGAAGAAGCTATTAAAAATGCAGAGGACGCAAAGAGAGCGTGGCTTGAGGCTGCTATCGAAGATAAAGTAAAAATAAATGAACCAGATGATTTAGAGAATTACTTACTTGCGAAGAATGATGCGTCTTTTATGTAAGAGGTGAATTTTTGAATAATTATAAAGAAATACTAAACGGAACAGAATATGACTTTATTAAAACTAATGAGCATCTTGGAAAGCATGTAATTCTTCTAGGACTTGCTGGTAGTTATTCTTACGGGACCAATGTAGAAGGTAGTGATATTGATATTCGTGGAATTACACTTAATCAGAAATCGGATATAATTGGTTTGACACAGTTCGAACAGTATGTGGACAACAATACAGATACAGTTATATATGCATTCAATAAGATTATTAATCTGCTTTTAAGTTGTAATCCTAATACAATAGAACTTCTTGGACTTAATTCAGAGCATTATTTGTATCTGAATGATATTGGTCAGCTACTACTTGATAATAAAAAATTGTTTTTATCAAGAAGGGCAATTCAATCATTTGGAGGGTATGCGGATGCACAGCTAAGAAGATTGCAGAATGCCCTGGCAAGAGATAGATACCCACAAAGTGAGAAGGAGCAGCATATCTTTAATTCTGTGAAAAATGCTATACATGGATTTAATTCAAGCTATAAGAATTTTGAAAACGGAAGCCTTGAAATTTTTATAGATAAAGCAGTTAATCCAGAACTTGAAACAGAGATTTTTGTAAACGCAAATATGAAACATTATCCGCTCCGAGATTATGCAAGCATGTGGAATACAATGGCTAATGTTGTCAAGGATTATGAGAAGATTGGTAAGAGAAACAAGAAGAAAGATGACCTTCATCTTAATAAACATGCTATGCATCTTATAAGACTGTTTATGATGGCTCTCGATATTTTGGAGAAGGGTGAAATCAACACATACAGAGCTGATGAACATGAGTTGCTGATGGATATCCGTTTCGGAAAATATCAGAATGAAGATGGAACATACAAAGATAGTTTTTACGATATACTTGCCGATTTTGAAAAACGTCTGCATTATGCTTCTGAAAATACGGATTTGCCAGAGGAGCCTGATATGAAAAAGGTTCAGGAACTGGTAATGACAATTAATGAAAGAGTGGTTCGAGATGAAATATGAAAATTTTGAGGGACCAGTAGAAGACCTGATCCTTATGAAAATAAAGGAAATTGAAGAAAAAGAAAATATTAGAGTTTTACATGTAATTGAATCAGGAAGTAGAGCCTGGGGATTTGCCTCGCCAGATAGCGACTATGATGTGAGATTTATCTATGTAAGAAATCGAGATTTCTATTTATCTCTTCGGGAAAATAAAGATTTTATTGACTGGGAGTTAAATGAGGTGCTGGATATTAATGGTTGGGATTTAAAGAAGGCTCTTCAGCATTTTCATAAGTCAAATGCCACATTATTTGAGTGGAGTAATTCACCAGTAGTATATTACACAACTGATGAGTGGAAGCAGATTTATGAGAATGTGGCAAGCAAATATTTCGCCTGTAAGCCAGCGATTTATCATTATTATGGAACTGCCAATAAAAATTACCATGAATACCTTTGTGAGGATATGGTAAAGTACAAAAAGTATTTTTATGTACTAAGACCTATTCTTGCGTGCAAATGGATTGAAGAAAAGAAGTGTCCGCCACCAGTATTATTTGATGAACTGTTTAACACGGTCCTTGAGGATAATATGAAAGCGGCGGTGAGGGATTTACTTGATAAGAAAGTGAAGATGTCAGAAGCTGATAAGGCACCTAAGGTAGATGTGATTAATCAGTATATTGAGGAAAAGCTGACATATTATAAGGCCTTGGTTGAAAAAATGGATGATGATAGAAATCCTGACTGGAATGAGTTGGAAGACGCATTTAGAAATACTTTGAAATTATGAATATACTGATTGGCCTTTTCCATATGATAAGTTTATTTTTGCTAAAAGAAGTAGGTACTTGTATGAAACCAAGAACAGAAGTAAGCATGAAGCTCTACCACGTGCTGCTAGACCGTGGATACCCAGAAGAGTTTTGTGATCAGATAACAAAGAATTTAAACACAGACTGGACAGCAAATCGTATGTTAGGTTATCTGTCTCATTACAAAAAGCTTCCGATGGAAGAAATCGTCGATGAGATGCTTGCGATTTTATCTGACAGAAATCGAATTATGGCAAAGAAAGATTTGGAAGCGACTAATGCCAGATGGAATGAAATGATGTATAATGGTTTTCCTGGCTCGGATGATGAGTAAGTGTACCATTGTAATGGTATAATAATCTAGAAAAATTTAACCACCAGTTAACAACACATTTGACCTAATTTATGCTATTATATTTCCATGCGGTATTTTTGTAGAACATAAAGATGATTTTCAAAACGCAAAAGGAGGCACAATATGGAAAGACCACATTTCGACATCGTGGCCAG
>JAXJVZ010000362.1:0-3377 GCA_036308285.1 Agathobacter sp.
ATGGAACACAGTTATATCGACCAATTTCATATAGGGTAAAATCATTAGAGGAATCGTAATCCAAAAATATACAAAAATCAAATCCAACTCCATTTGCATCCTGAACCATAAATACTCTCCCCAAATCACATATTGACAAAATGTCTGCACAAAATGACATAAACAATTTATATCAAAAATAATATACTTTTAATTATAAAGGAATAAAAGAATTATTCAACAGGAGGAGAAAAATATGGCAATTGTATTTCATGAGGAAACAAGACAGTTTCATTTATACAATGAACAGATAAGTAATGTACTTACTGTCTTGCCAAATGGGGAGATTGGTTCTTTGTATTATGGAAAGAGAATTCACGACAGAGATGATTTCTCATATCTATTAGAATTAAGCTTCAGACCATTAGTAATGGGTATGTCTACAAACGAGATGTTCTCACTCGAGAATACAAGACAGGAATACCCATCGTTTGGAACAACAGATCCAAGAACACCGGCATATGAGATAACATTCTCAAATGGCTCAAGAATATGCCATTTTGAGTATGAAACACATAACATCTATGCAGGAAAGAAACCACTTAATGGATTACCTGCAACTTATGTAGAAGAGGACTCTCAGGCAGATTCACTTGAAATCTTTTTAACTGATCCATTAACAAACCTTAAGCTGGTTCTTAATTACACAATTTATGCAGATTATCCTGTAATAACAAGAAGTGTAAAATTCGTAAATGACGGAAATGAGAAGGTTGTACTTGATAGAGCATTAAGTCTTAACCTTGATCTTCCAGACACCAATTATGAATGGATGCAGTTTTCAGGCGCGTGGGCAAGAGAACGCATTCCGGTAACAAAGAAATTAGACTGTGGAATTACATCAATCGAAAGTAAAAGAGGCCACTCAAGTGCAAACCACAACCCATTTGTAATAATCAAAAGACCGGCAACAACAGAGCATGCCGGGGAGGCAATCGGATTCTCATTTGTATATAGTGGAAACTTTATCGCACTTGCTGAAGGAGATACATATGGTGCGCTTCGTTTCATGATGGGAATTAATCCAACAGGATTCTCATGGGAGCTCTCATGTGGCGAGGAATTCCAGACACCAGAAGTAGTTATGGTATACAGTCATAAAGGTCTAAACAACTTAAGCCAGACCTATCATAAGTTATTTCGCAAATTTCTTTCAAGAGGTGAGTGGAAAGAAAAGGATCGTCCCATTCTTCTAAATAACTGGGAAGCGACAGGAATGACTTTCGATGAGGAAAGTATTTTAAAAATTGCCTCAAAAGGAAAAGAAGCAGGAGTAGAGCTTTTTGTTCTCGATGACGGATGGTTTGGAGCAAGAGATGACGACCATGCAGGACTTGGTGACTGGTATGTAAATACAAAGAAGCTTCCCAACGGAATTAAAGGACTGGCAGAAAAAATAAATGCAATGGGGCTTAAATTTGGACTGTGGTTTGAGCCTGAGATGGTAAATGCAGATAGTGATTTATACAGAGCACATCCGGACTGGGTTCTTTCTGTACCAGGACGAGATAAGTCGCTGGGAAGACACCAGATGGTACTGGATTTTTCAAAGCCGGAGGTTGTAGATAATATTTATCATCAGATGTATGACATTCTTTCAGATGCAAACATCGAGTATGTTAAATGGGATATGAATAGAAGCATATCAGAGTGCTTCAGTCAGAATATGCCGGCAAATGAGCAGGGAAAGGTATATCACAAATATATTCTCGGCGTATACAGCCTCTATGAGAGATTGACAAGTGATTTTCCTCATATCTTATTTGAATCATGTGCCAGCGGAGGAGCAAGATTTGATGCAGGATTACTTTACTACGCACCACAGGCATGGTGCAGCGATGATACAGATGGATTTGAGAGAATGAGAATTCAGTATGGAACATCATATGGATATCCGATTTCGTCAATTGGAGCACATGTTTCTGAGACACCAAATCAGCAGACAGGCAGAAGCGTTTCGTTAGAGACAAGAGCAAACGTAGCCTGCTTTGGAACATTTGGATATGAGCTTGATTTAAATCACATGTCAGTTGAAGAATTCGAGCTTGTAAAAGAGCAGATTGTATTTATGAAAGAAAAAAGACATCTCATCCAGAACGGAAGTTTTTACAGAATATCATCACCAGATGAATCAAATTATGTTTCCTGGATGGTGGTATCAGAGGATAAGTCAGAAGCGCTTATATTCTACTCAAAGATTATGGCTCGTGCCAACGATGGTGCAAAGAGATTATATTTGCATGGGCTTGAAGAGAATACAAAATATAAAATCGAAGGTAGAGAATTCTATGGAGATGAGCTCATGAATGCCGGAATAATTATTTCTGATAATGTTGAGGAATGTCCAAAAGTACGCGGAGATTTTGTATCACATTTGATTTATGTCACAAAATGACATGTCAAAATAACATTTTCACATTTGAAATATTTAATAAGTTTGTATAATGAGCATATAAGATATAAACCAATCAAATTGATTGCGGGGTTAATAAGGAGGAAAATATGAGAAAAAAATTAGTATCACTTATGATGGTAGCAGCTATGGTAGGTTCCATGGCAGCATGTGGCGGATCTGATTCTGAATCAAAGAAAGGTGACATGAAAGAAATCAAGGTAAACATCTGGGACAACAACCAGAAGGATGGTTTGCAGCAGATTTGTGATGACTGGTCAAAGGATTCAGGTATTAAGGTTTCAATCGAAGTAGTAGACTGGGATAACTACTGGACACTCCTTGAGGCAGGAGCTTCAGGTGGAGAGATGCCAGATGTATTCTGGATGCATTCAAACACAGCACAGATGTACATGGAGAATGGAATTCTTTTAGATCTTACAGATTACATTGATAAAGATGATGCTGTAAAGAAGGACGATTATTATGAAGGTGTCTGGGATCTTTACAACAGCGATGGAAAGCAGTATGCACTTCCAAAGGATCATGACACAATAGCATTACTTTATAACAAAGCTATTTTTGATGAATATCAGGTAGAGTATCCTACAGATGACTGGACATGGGAAGATATGTACGAGGCTGCAAAGACTATCACAGAAGGCTCAAACGGAGACATCTATGGAATGGCAATGAACACATCTAACAACCAGGACGGATGGTACAACTTAGTATATGATTACGGCGCACAGGTAATCACAGACGATCACAAGGGAACAACAATTGGATCTGATGAAGGAAAGGCTGGAATGGAGATGGTACGTAAGCTTCTTTCAGTTGGAGCTCCACAGTCAGTTGTAGCTGAAACAGGAACAGATTCATTATTCCAGTCAGGAAAGACAGCAATGATTACACAGGGTTCTTGGATGATTAATGCATTCTATAC
>JAXJVZ010000363.1:0-2459 GCA_036308285.1 Agathobacter sp.
AATTACGCTTGTTCTGTAGATGAAATGAAAGAGATTCTGAAAAAACAGTACGACGGATATCATTTCAGTAATAAAATGATAGATATCTATAATCCATTCAGTATTATAAATGCATTTGATCTGAAAAACATTGATGACTACTGGTACAGAAGCGGAACGCCGACATACCTGGTAAAGCTTCTTGAAGGACATAATGTAAATATGCAGAAATTAACATCGAGGGCATATAAGACAGAATATTTCATGGATTATCGAGCAGATGCAGAAGACCCACTTGCCATGCTTTATCAAAGTGGATATTTGACGATAAAAGGATATGATATGCGTCGCAGAATGTACAATCTGGATTATCCAAATGACGAGGTAAGACGAGGTTTTGTGAGCCTTATGGCTAATAGTTATTTCCACACAAAGGAAGTAGACAATGAGAATTGGATAATACAGATAGATGATATGCTTCGAGATTGCGACCTCGACGGAGTACGTGATGCATTCACATCATTTCTTGCATCAATACCTTACGAAGCTAATAAGGATGAAAGAGCTAAGGATTTTGAAACACATTTTTCATACACCTTCTATATCATCAACCGTCTACTAGGCTGCTACACAACCCTTATCGAAAAGCAAAACAGCAAGGGAAGAGCAGACATAATAATAGAGACAGACAATGATGTATTTATCTTTGAATTTAAGCTGGACAAAAGTGCCACAGAAGCATTAAAACAGATAGAAGAAATGCAATATGCACTTCCATATCAAGATAATAAAAGGAAGGTTCATAAAATTGGTGTAAACATCTCAAGTACGAGTAGAACAGTTGATGAGTGGGTGGTTGTTGATAAGTAGAGAAAATTAGGGTGTGGAGTAATTCCAGACCCTATAACTTTGCCGGGAAGACTAACAAGCGTTCTGTACACAAACAAGAAGAGGAGTTTATCCTACCATGAACCGTACCCTCTAGATTATACAAATCATCCCTCTGTTGAAAACATAATAGAAGTGCAGCATCCAGGAGTTGGCATTCCTAAAAAATGTGATAATTTACCTTAAGCCTTAAAGTTGTAAATTGGTTTTATGACCTTGTCTATCATGACTGTCGGGCTTATGACCTCAGCGATTTCATCAATACAACGATAAGCAAAAGGTGCTTCGTCGAGAGTATCCTTGCTGATGCATGAAGTATAAATGCCTTTCATTTCACTTTTAAAATTGGAAACAGTGTAGCTGTTTTTAACTTCTTCTCTTTTTAAGATTCGCCCAGCCCCATGTGGAGCAGACTGATTCCATTCATCATTTCCAAGGCCCCTTCCAAGTATAATTCCATCACGCATGTTGATTGGAATGATTACTTTTTCACCATTTCTGGCAGATATTGCTCCCTTTCTTAGAACAGGTTTATCAAAACTAAAATCAACATAGTTGTGAATACAAGAGTAGGAATCCAATATCTTCCATTTCATTTCCTTGCAAATTACGGAAATCATAATTTCTCTGTTAAGGGTTGCAAAATCCTGCACTATAGCCAGGTCGTGTAAGTATTGTTCCATAAGTGTTCCAGTAAGATAAGTAAGTTCATAAGGGACATCAATTCCTTTATTTTTTAGTTCCTTCTGTCCTTCGCGAAGGTAGTGCTCAGTTACTTCAAATCCCAGGTGGCGGCTTCCGGAATGAATAACAAGATAATAGTTTTTTTCATCATCGAGGTCTACTTCGATAAAATGATTTCCGGAACCCAATGTTCCCAGGCTAAGTAATGATTTTTCTTCCTGAATATGTCTGTAACAGTAGAGTGATGATAAATCAAAATCCAAAGCCTTATGATGTGGCTTTGTTCTGATAGTAAAACCAGAAGGAACATTCTCTCGAATAACAGTATCAAGTCTCTGGAATTCCTTAACCTTACCTTTTATTTTTGCAAGTGTCATGCCACATCCTATATCAATGCCTATGACATTAGGAATCACCTGATTTCCAAGAGTTGAGGTAAAACCAATTGTACCAACTTTTCCAGGATGCACGTCTGGCATTACACGAATCTTACAGCCGGAAAATGCCGGGTTATCACATAGATTTTTAATTTGCGCAAGAGCATAATCATCAATGCTATGCTCTTTAGATTTTGTATTGAAAATTATTGCAGAGCTTGCGACTCCATTGATTGTTTTCATATATGTATTCCTTTCCATCTCAGTTGGGGAGAATTTCATTTTTATTTGCCTTTTGATTAAAAAAGGGTACAAAAATACACCTCGCCGTCAAGACAATGAGGTGCTGGAATCCATAATCACAATCTGGGAACAGACTTGTGTCAGTATATAGTTAATCCCTGATTAGCAGTTGAAAAGGACAACCAGACCTCTGTTATTTGTTGCTTTGTAATTAGTTGTAATTGTGTATGTCATAATTGTCCTCCTTTCGTATCAGGTTAATAAGTTGCATCGTTAGGACGTATGTCC
>JAXJVZ010000364.1:0-2522 GCA_036308285.1 Agathobacter sp.
GCAAGCTCATCATACTCACCATCATAATGCTTCATATCCGGCTGTGACAAATCGTAATTTACAATAGCACCAAGTACTCTTTTTTCTTCTCTGATAATCTCTGTAAATGTATTCTGCAGCGTATATGTTGCATTTTGTAAATCCGCAAGTTCATCTTTGCCTTTTGCTTTATCAATCTTTTTGGAAAAATCACCAACAGAAAGTCTTTTAACAGCATCAACACTATTGTTGACTCTTTTCAAAATATAGCCTGAAAAGTTAATTGCAATAATCATTACGATAATGAAAATAACTACCTGCAATACTGTAAGAATAATTATTGTTCTATCCAAAGAAGCGCTGTAATCTGTTCTAGGCTCTACTACCAGCAGTCCCCATCCATTAGTATTCTCGATTGAATCATAGGCACATTCCATTAACTTGCCATCAACTTCATATGATAATAATCCAGCCTTTCCATTTGCAAGATCTGTTACAGCTTTTTTCATCTCAGGATATGTTTCTGCCATGTTAACCTGACCTATAATGTCCTGATTTTCATGAACGATAATATTTCCCTCAGCATCAATAATGTATGCATAGCTGTTCTCACTCACCTTAATTGATGCAATTGTTTCCAGCATAAAATCAATGTCCATTCTAAAATAGATTACGCCTTTTATATCACCATCTGTATTATACAATGGACTTGCTACACTCATACCATATTTCCCGGTAAGCTTACTGAGTGTGACATCAGACACATTAACTTCTCCTGCAAGAGCCTTCTTTACATATTCCCTGTCACTAAAATCAGTTCCGTCATTGTAGCTTACTCCGTTAAGATCAAGCACATTACCACTTGTAAAATTATAGTCCGCAGCAAGCTGTGAAATTCGCTCAAACATCTCCTTGCCACTATCGCTATGTGTCAGAACATAATCTGATGCTGATACCCTTATCATATCCTCATAACTGCCTATTTCACCTGACAAATCTGCACTTGCAAGCTGTGCTGATGTCGAAAGACCTGTTAGGGCCTGTTTCTCTACCATATTCGTCGATTCTATTCCATAAATTACACCTACTATGCAAATGGAAACAAATACCATAATGCTCATAAGTAAAGAAATTTTGGTTTTAAGTTTCATAATTAAATACTCCTTCTCCTTTGTTTAACCCATATAGGAATATATTACCATTTCACTATTGCTATAACAAGAAAAATTATATGTAAAATAAGTATTACAGGCATTCCCCATACGAAATACCAATGCTTTGTTTTATGCCTGAAAAAATACATTCCACACAGTGTTCCCGCACTGCCCCCTAAAAGACTTACAGCAAAGAGTGTCTTTTCCGGGATTCTCCATTTTTTCGCCTTTGCTTTATGCTTATCTATTCCCATAATAATAAAACCCGCAAGATTCATTATGAGAATATATATAACAAAAATTTGTATCCAGTTCATAACTATACTATCCTTATTTTTAATGCTTAAGTTCTTCTAAAAGCTGTGCTTTCTTCGTTCCGATAAGCAGTTCTTTTTTATATTCTTCATATTTTGGCACTATATGTTCTGCAAGGAAAATCGCAGCATCGGATGTGATTGTAAGTTCTGTTACAAAAACTATCATTTCCTGCCCTGTACCAAATGCATCTTCCATGAATTTAAAAGTATTATTAAGAGCATTATCTACCCTTTGTTCCTTCTGCTCCAAACCTTCTCTCTCCAATTCAAATGCACTTCTTGCCTTATCAAAGGCTTCTTTTGACTCACATTTAGCAGAAATATCATTTCCTGCTTTCTTTATATTCTCTAATAATGCCAGTCTCATGTGCTCGTCTTTGCCTTTTAATATTTCCTCTCTTACCTCAAGCTCTAAGGCATCTGAGCGCATTTTAACCAGCTTGTCATATATGGCTTTTTTATCTTCTGCCGATTCTACCTGACTGTGATAATCCTTTAAGAATTCGTACCAGTAATCTACTCTGAGCTTTTGATTTTTATAATCGTTAAGCATTACTGTAAGTCCACTTAACAAAAGATTTACCACACTTAATCTCTCATCAAATGCTGCGTCAAAAAGACGGGCATATACAGCTGCAGGTGCTTTTCCCTCAAGAATTGCGGCTGTTGCATAATCATCCTGGTATTTTCTATACAGTTCAAAATATGCGGCTGCATCTTCGGCAATATCTTTATGGTGAATAAACTGTTTTACAGTAGATTCGTCGACTGGAATGTCAAGTTTTTCGTAGGTATCCATAAGATTACTGAGATCCTCCCAGCCTCTTGCTGTTACGAACATCATTCCGTCTACATCAGATTCTACTCTATAGAAATTATTCGGCTTTATATCAAGATAACTTAATATCGCTCCATTAATTTTCTTGCTTCTTGCGTATTCTTTCCACACATTGTAGTCTGCTTCAACCTGCATGTAACGAACTCTATCGAGCGTTACCATATCAAAATCTCTTACCGACTTGTTATACTCCGGTGGATTTCCTGCGGCAACAATAATCCAGCCCTCTGGTAC
>JAXJVZ010000365.1:0-2292 GCA_036308285.1 Agathobacter sp.
CAACAGCCAATATTCTAGCCATTTCTGGTATATCCTCACCCGATAATCCGTTTGGATAGCCCTTTCCATCATATCTTTCATGGTGGTATTTCGCTGCAACAGCCATATCATAGTGATCAGAAATATCTTTTAAAATATGATACCCTGTAACCGGATGAATTTTTATCAAATCATATTCTTCATCTGTCAATTTTCCCGGCTTATTAATAATATCTACAGGAATTCTGATTTTGCCCACATCATGTAACAATCCGGCACGATAAATCATTTCTTGTTCTGTCACACTTTTACCCATTCTTTTTGCAATATTTTTTGAGTATTCAGCAACTCTTTTTGAATGACCACTTGTATACCTATCCTTAGCATCAACAGCTTCACTTAAGGCAGTAACTGTTTGCCAATAAGCTTCATTTAACTTTCTTTGCTGTTCACGCAATTCAACTGTTTGTTCATCTACCTTACTCTTCAACTCCTTCTGGAATACTTCCATTTTTACAACATATTCCGCTTTTTCCAAACCAGCTGTAATAATTCTAAAAATATTACTACAAACAGCCATAAACGCAATATAAATCAAACATCTTGGAATAACAAAATACAACATAAGAGTAACAAATGTATTATCATTAACAGCTGTTGTCGGAAAATACCCGTTTACTAAATAACTATCTAATTTCATAGATGTGAGTAATGCCATATTTGCATCACATAATCCATAATAATATCCTGCATATACGATAATAATTGTACTAACTACAGTTAAGCTATACACATACCACATTACTTTTTTAGAAGAATATAGTATCGCATACAAAATCGGCAATACTGCGATAACCACCACATGATATGTAATAGTTACACCTATAAGTGTAAACACAGAAACTATGCTGAAAAGTATAAAATACTTTATTTTGTCAGATGATAATGAAACTTTTTTTGTAACAAATAGCATCGCCAAATATATAAAAATTGATGGAACAAATCCCATTAGCATAATACTTTTATCGATAATAAAAATATCAAATACATTCAATAAAAATGCTATTAAATACACAATCATAGATATGAAAAAGCATCGCATAACGTATGTATTAGCTATATATTCTTTATCTTTTATATATTTATCTATATTTTCTCTTTCGTGCATAACATGTTTCTTCTCCCGCATATACCTTTTTACCTTTCTTATATTATATTATTTTACAAACTGAACCGGACAATTACTTTTGAATTTATCACATTTCTTCTATGTCTATATCTTCTTTTGGTAACTATGAAAAAACATCAACAATTTTCATAACTCTCTCCATTCTACAAATTCAAAGTTTCGCTCTCGTCAAATATTCCAATTATATCATGATATATACAATTTCTCAACCGATTTTTTATGCTCAATTATAATACAAAAGCGGAGCAGTTTCCTACTCCACTTCTGATACTACCTTGCCCCTCTGTCATTTTTATGTTGATGGCTCTGTCTGCTATTTTCTCGTTCCCGCACTTCCTGTTGTTTCCTCTGTAATCTTGCCTTCATGCTGTCCGATTCTGCCTTATTTCCAGTCTGCTGTTCCCATTTTGCAACCGCTGACTGATAATCAGCATATTCTGCCTTAGAAGCCTTAAATTCAGCAAGAAACTCCTTCACATTCTTGTACCCATAACCATGTACAAAGCTTGATAAATACTGCTTCATACTGGCTATCTGTGTCTTTAACTGTTCTGCCTGCTCCTGCAACTCCTTACGTTGTTTTGCCTTGAAAAATCCCTTTGCTCCGGCAATTTCCTTCTCTACACCAGCAAGCTGTAGCTCTCTCTCATAGATTGCATTATTCTGTTCTCCCAAATTTTTATAAATACCCTCTAATATATGGAACTTGGAAGCAAGCACTGACTTCTTAGGCATTTCAGGCTCACTCTCATCATCCTTCACAACTGGATTTACACTCTTAACAGGTTTCTTCTCCGGTTCTGCTTTTTCAACCGTTTCTATGCTCTTATCTGCCTTTTGTGAAGCCATCTTGAACACCTTGCCAATGAGAAGCTCCAACGCATAAATAGCGGTCATAATAATGCTTTTTAGTAGTGCCGGATTTCTCCCCGACTTCTGAATGGAAGCCTTTACTTTCTGTCCGATTTCACTCTGCTTCACTTCCAAAATCTGTCCCTCCGGCACACCGCTAATTAATGCTCTATCCACCGTCTGATTCCACATGACACGGTACTGGTTATCAGTTTTTATCTGCTCCGCTTTTGGGTTGTTCTTGCCAATCTTTTTCGTAGGAAGATACACAC
>JAXJVZ010000366.1:0-1684 GCA_036308285.1 Agathobacter sp.
CACTTACACTTGAACAATTTGCAAAATTAAGTAATATTATCGAAGCAAAAATGAATAAAAATAAATAGGGCGGTAATACTGTTGTCAGAGAATAAATTTGACAATGGAGGATGAGCCCTATGAAAAAACAGTATATTGCAGCGGCTGCATGTCTCATGGCAGGAGTCATCGGATTTACAGGCGCATACACATTAGAACGTTCCCAAAGAAACGCACAGGAAGAAGCAAAACAGCTGGCAGAGATAACGGCGGAAGAAACCAAGGTAAAGAAGGTAGAACCAGCTTCCAAGGAGGTTAAACCCCAAATCGAGCAGGCCGAAGAAGAGAAAAAGAATGAGGTAAAAGACGAACCAGAGGTTGAAATTGAACCCAAAGAGGTCAAGGAAACCCTTGTCGATAATACCCCACATTTTTCAGCTGAGAGTAAGATTCCCTGGCCTTTAGAAGGGGACGTTCTTTTGCCATACAGCATGGATGCCACAATATATTTTCCAACGCTGGATCAGTACCAGTATAACCCGGCATTGGTAATCAGGGGCGATGTTAATAGTGAGGTAAAATTTGTAGCAAAAGGAAAGATAACTGATATCTACAACAATGAGGAAACAGGCTGCACAGTGGTGCAGGATATAGGAGACGGCTACAGTGTTGTATATGGGCAGCTTAAGGAATTACCTTTTAAAGTAGGTGACAGTGTTGAGTGCGGTCAGACGGTAGGCTATGTCAGTGAACCTACAAAGTACTATTCACTTGAAGGCAGTAATTTGTATTTTGAATTATTAAAAGACAATGAGCCGGTTAATCCAATGGATTATTTCCAGTAAAACTTAAAAAAATATGAAGTATTCCACAATTTATTGATAGAAATGACAAATTTTGGTAAAATTAAATGAATTGTGGACAAAAAAGGAGGAGAGTTCAGTGGGAAAAAGAGTATATGAAGCAGATATTCAAGAGTTAATTGATAATGTAACAAAGTATTGTTCAACCGATGCTGAACTCTCTCTTAAAACCTGCTGTAAGCTTGTGGAATATGGAAATGAAAGAGGCGATTCGTATCTCCTGGGATTTGCATATTATCACATGGCAGTAATTAATTATTACTTAAATGACGGTAAGATGTTTTTTGATATAATACCAAATGCAATAACATATCTGGAAGAGAGCCAGCAGTGGGAACTTTTAGCAAGAAGCTACAACATTCTTGGAATAACAGCGTTTATGCGGGGAAATGAACCAATTGCATTAGATTATTATTTTAATGGTCTTTCATATTGCAGGAAATACGATATTCCGGACGTAAGAGTAATTCTTAATGTAAACTGTGGAGCTTTGTATTTGCGAAGCGGCTGCTATAAGGAAGCAAGGAAATACTTAAATCTTGCCAGGGAATATCTTGAGTCCAACGAACATGATGAAAATTATCATACATATATGATGTGCATTTATAACAATCTTGCCCGTTGCGATACGCAGGAAGGTAAATTTAAAGAAGCCCAGAAATACTTTGATATGATTTCAGAAAAACATTGGGATGAGAGTGGTTATTTGGACAGACTGGGTGTCCTGTGTGCAAAAGCAGCATTTTATCATAGCAAGGGTGAGGTGGCCGAGCGAGATAAATGTATTACGCAGATAGACAAGGCTTTGTGTGATGATATTACACTTATGGATATATTTGATG
>JAXJVZ010000367.1:0-5169 GCA_036308285.1 Agathobacter sp.
ATTACCAATATAAATTATCAGTATTGATTACCAATATATCTTATCAATATTAATCACCAGTATCCATTTATTTACAAAGCTTTTTTATTTATCTAATTATTCATAACCATTAAAAGCCATCATCAAATGCTGCCTGAATTGAATTATAAATTCCCTGGGCTGCCAGCTCCTGGTACTCATCAGTAGAAAGTAATTCAAGTTCTTCTCGGTTTGTCATATAGCCCACTTCAATAAGCGCAACCGGACCGTCACTGGTCCTTACTATATAAATATCATCAGCCTTCACAAAACCTGCATTGTTACTTCCAAGAGTCTGTGTAACATTATCCATACATATCTGGGCAAATCTGTAGCTTGAATATTCATTAGTATCAGAAGGACTGTATAGAACCTGCGTACCTTTTACCGAAGAAAAATTACCAGATCCATATGCATTATTATGTATACTTATAAAAAGATCAGCTTTTACATCATTAGCAAGCTTTGAGCGCTGTGCCAAAGATGGATTACTGTCATCATCTCTTGTAAGATAAACTCCATAATTCAATCCACTGTTTTTTATCATGTCATATAATTTCATGGTAATAGCAAGATTAATTTCTTTTTCCTGAATACCATTTCTGGTAGCTCCTGTAGCACGACCTCCGTGCCCTGCATCAAGCACAATTACCTTATCATATTTCTCATGAGGATCAATAAAATCAAGATACAGATTTCCATCTATATATTTGGAATCACATTCATACAACAAATCCGTTGCAATTGCAATAACTCCATTATTGCCCTTACTATAATAAGATAATGACGAAATATGATCTGAGCTTCCACTTATTCCATTCTGCTGTATAAAATCACTTCCCTGACCTAAAAGAGAAATATATATCGTCTGATTAAAATAATCTCTATCAATAACAATATCTTCTTCCTTTATATTCTCAGGCAACTTGATTTTAATCTGCCCATATTCAGTTTTCTCTTCCTCTATAATTTTTTCCGGCTGTGTCAGCTTCTCCACTAATTTTAAATTCAGATTTTCCATATTTGCCTTACGAGTCTCTTCAGCGAGAACATATTCTTCATGCATATCAGGAAAAAATGTAAAACACAAACAAATCAAAGCTGTCATCACAGCAATCGTTCCTGTAAATATCTTTAGTAATTTTTCATCCATTATCTATTATTTGAAAATGCTTTTATACACAAATTGCAATCCTGCTTTTCCTTTACATTAATAAATGTGCTGCCATTATAACTTATGTATCCTTCTCCATCCTCCAAATCAACGCCTTTTAAAAATTCCTCTTCTGAGTCATACTCAATTGCAAGTGGATGTGTAGAACCTGGAGTTTTCACATATAAAACAATAGCGTATTTCTCTCCGGCTGTAACAGATACAGGAGCCTCAAAGTCAATTGTATAATAGCCAGCATGCTCAAGCGTTCCTGATGCAACTTTCTTTCTCTGTGCAAAAGAACTGGTATCAACAAAATTCTCTACAATATATACCTCATACTCTGTATCTGATGCCGTTGCATAAAAACCGGCTGCTATAATATCTTCATTACCCTTTGCCGTAAATACGTTAGCTCCGAATATATCTTCTTTATCATATCCCATTTTGCCAACCCATCCACACAAATCACTCTGATAAATATTATCATAATTATCAACTGACTCAACACCTGTATAAACAAGGTTGTGAGTTCCAATATTAGTATCATAATAGGATACATAAAATACACCATTATCACCAAAGGCCTCACCCCAGCTGTTCTGGCAGATAAAAGCCCCATCTCCTTCAAGTGGTGCATTGAAATTCTCCTTTGGATAATTATCATCCCAGCCTATTATCACTACATCGTGATTCGAATTTGCAGTTCCAATATAACAATAGGAATTGGTTTTTTTATTATAATACGGTGATGAACTCTGCGAACTTCTTATCGTACTATACAAAGATGTCTGAACTCCACCATACTTAAAAACAGCTTCCTTAATTCCATCATAATCCTTACCATCAATAATCTGAATTTCCTGAGTGTGCATTACCGGCACAAGTGAGCTATCTGTTTTATTATCTCCATATGGATCATCAGATTCATACACAGGTCCCTGCCATGCCGCCAAATATGCCATTCCCATCGTATATTCTCCGCCGTCATACTGATTTACATTAAACGAATTACTCATTGTCATATGATCAACTGAAAATAACATAGGTCTCTCAGGAAGCATAGCTGATTCCATTGCACTAATTGCTGCAAAAGCCCAGCATGTACCATATGAACCCTGATTTCTAATCTGAGATATTCTGCCTTTTTTCCTCAAATCATAGCTTGTCGGATATAAAGTCAGACCATCTGAATCGTCAGAAGTTGCAATTGTATTTGTATTAATGTCAAATGAACAGGTATAGCCTAATAAATCTGACAAATCATTCAAACTGACAAAAAATTTATCATCTATTGATGTAAAAGGAGAAACTATCGATACTGGTTTACCATTACTTGTTGCATCAATGGAATCCAGTTCAAGTTCAGCCTCGTTACTATGTTTTTCAACCAACAACTGCGTACCGTCATAAATATGGACGCTACAATCTAATGCTTCCGTTAAAATAGAAACAGGAATCATAATATTGCGTTTATCATCCATAAAAATTTTAGTATCTTCACTTGTAAACACCTTATTATCTATATTTACAGTAATCACACTTTCATTTACATCAGCTGCAACCATAGGACTCCAAATTTTGCTTTCTAATGTTGCCCCTCTGAATTCATCCAATTCTCCATTGGTTTCATCCAGAACATGAAAATTAATCAATAGAATAATTGCCATTATTACTGTAAAAACAATATATCTTTTTGAATACTTCATATTCTACTGTTCCTTTTTTCTCTTTGGCGGCTTTGGTCCCATAAACTGATAAAAATATGTTCTAATCATTCCGTTATAAATTTTACGGTTCTTGTCAGCATTTCTTCCTATATAACGCTCTGTATCCTCATAGCTTGTAATAAGATACATCGACCATGCATCAAGACCTTCATAAGCACGTCCAATCTGACTATAAAGCGCAGGTAATGCCTCTTTTTCCTCCAATCTCTCACCATAAGGTGGATTAGAAATGATAAATCCATACTTCTTGGGATGATGTAAATCTGCCACTTCTCTCTGCTGAAAGTGAATCATATGATCTACTCCTGCTCTCTTAGCATTCTCTCTTGCATTCGAAACAACATCCGCATCAATATCGTATCCCTGAATATCAACAGATACCGAAGTATCTATCATATCTTCTGCTTCTTTTATCGTTTCATACCATAATTTCTTTGGAATGAAATTAGTCCATTCCTCGGCTGTAAATTCACGATTCATACCAGGAGCAATATTTGCAGCAATCATCGCGGCCTCTATTGGAAATGTTCCACTTCCACAGAATGGATCAACCAAAATTCTGTCAGCTTTCCAAGGAGTAAGCATAATGAGAGAAGCTGCAAGCGTTTCCGTAATCGGAGCCTTACTTGTTGCTAGTCTGTATCCTCTTTTATGAAGGGAATCTCCCGATGTATCAAGCGTTACAGTTACCTCATCTTTATTCAAAAACACTCTTACAGGATAAGATGCACCATCTTCTGGAAACCAGTCAAGCTTATATGATTTCTTTAGACTTTCTACCATGGCTTTCTTAACAATAGACTGGATATCAGAAGGACTGAAAAGCTTACTCTTTATAGAAGATGCCTTCTTAACCCAGAACTTTCCATTTGCAGGAATATACTCATCCCATGGTAATGCCTTTACCGACTCAAAAAGCTCATCAAATGTAGTAGCTTTAAAACGTCCAACCTGTAAAAGAACTCTCTCTGCCCCCCTCAGGAAAACATTGGCTCTGCAAATTGCTTCAGCATCACCCTCGAAAGTGATTCTTCCATCCTCCACTCTAGTAATCTCATAACCCAAATCATATATCTCTCTTTTTACAACTGCTTCCAAACCAAAATGGCAGGGAACAACAAGTTCAAATGTCTTCATATTTTTCTCTCAATCTGTCTTCAATAATATTCTAATTTTAGTACATAATCAGTATATAGATAATAATGCCTCGTTATTAACACGACTATCCAAATATATCATTTATATTTTGTCACATAGACCAACTTTTTTCAAGTATTCTGATGCTGCCAAAAATCCCCCAATAACTGTAGCTGTTCTAAATCCCTTTTTTCCAAGATATCTGGCAAGCTTCATACTGCTCCCACCACTCTGACAATAGAAAATATAATAATATTTCATATCTATTTCATTCTCATAATTGTCTGTTGTATAAAATGGTAAATTAATAGCCTTCTCAAGATGACATTCCTTATACAGACTTTCTGATCTAATATCTACCAGCTTTGTCATAGGATTATTAAGCTTATCTTTAATCTGCTTTGCATATACAATGTCAAAATTCATATAAGACTCCTACTTTAATATCTATACTATATATTATGAGTTAATACACAAACATTGACAGATATTATATATAATCAGTTAATACACAAACATTGACAGATATTATATATAATCAGTTAATACACAAACATTGACAGATATTATATATAATCAGCTAATACACAAATATTGACAGATATAATTTTTAACTACCATAGTAACAATTCAGAACCACTTAGAATAATATGGACTGATACATCATGCTCTCATGTAATCAAAAGAAAAAGACAGGATAAAATATCCTGTCTAAAAACGTGCGCGAGAAGATTCGAACTCCCGACACCTTGGTCCGTAGCCAAGTGCTCTATCCAGCTGAGCTACGCACACGTATTATGTTTTCCAAGAGTTATATTAACTCTCAAAACATTCCATGTCAAGTTAAACTTACATGAATGCCGCAGACCGGAATCGAACCGGTACTGTATCACTACAACAGGATTTTAAGTCCTGCGCGTCTGCCAGTTCCGCCACTGCGGCATATTTTGAAATTTTCAAAATAAAATGGGACCTACAGGGCTCGAACCTGTGACCCCCTGCTTGTAAGGCAGATGCTCTCCCAGCTGAGCTACAATCCCATAAAGAACGACCCGGATCGGACTCGAACCGACGACCTCCGCCGTGACAGGGCGGCGCTCTAACCAACTGAGCCACCGGGCCAATTAGGTG
>JAXJVZ010000368.1:0-3049 GCA_036308285.1 Agathobacter sp.
GTCACTACAACATGACTCGCTCCTGACTCAATGAACTCCGCTGCATTATCTGCTGTAATTCCTCCACCGACCTGAAGTCCGCCAGGGTATGCTCTTAGAGCAAGGACAGCCTGGGCTTTGGTCTTTTCATAGTATTCGCTTGATGCAGGGTTCAGGAGAATTATATGACCGCCTTTTATTCCGTCCGCCTTATACAGGCTGGCATAAAAGGCACCGTCCTGTTCAGATACGAAATTATCTACCGCTACATCTCCAGCATCCCTTAAGCTGCTTCCCACAATCTGCTTTACACTTCCATTATGTATATCAATACATGGTCTGAAATCCATTTTTTCTCCCTTCCACTCCACGCGGACCGTATCCTAAGCGGAGCGTTTTAATATTTAGGGAAGTAAAACTTTCCTTTATACAAAAAAAGGGCATGGTTCTACCTGCGTAGAGCCCCGTTGCCCTCTAAGAGTGTAGCACAATTATTTTAATTTGAAAACATAAATATTGACATTAATTAATTTTATTATTAAATGTATTGATATCAATTATTAATTTTTCTAATAAAGCTGCAATTTTTTATAAATCTCTACTTATAGCTTCTTGACACTGTCTCTTTATTTTGCTATCATCAAAAAAATCACTATTATTATAAAATATATACAAATAAGAAGAAAGAGAGGACTTAACAAAATGGGTACTATTATCGGCGAAGGAATTACATTTGATGACGTTCTTTTAGTTCCACAGTATTCAGAAATCACTCCTAACATGATTGAGCTTGGAACAAATCTTACAAAGAAGATTAAGCTCAACATTCCTATGATGAGTGCAGCAATGGACACTGTTACAGAATCAAAAATGGCCATTGCCATGGCAAGACAGGGTGGTATCGGAATTATTCACAAAAATATGTCTATTGAGGAGCAGGCTGATGAGGTAGATAAGGTTAAGCGTTCAGAGAATGGCGTTATAACTGATCCATTTTACCTTTCTCCAGAGCATACATTACAGGACGCTGACAATCTTATGGCTAAGTTCAAGATTTCAGGTGTTCCTATTACAGAAGGCACAAAGCTTGTAGGTATCATTACAAACCGTGACCTCAAATTCGAGAAAGATTTCTCAAAGAAAATTAAAGAGTCTATGACTTCTGAAGGACTTATCACAGCTCCGGAAGGAATCACATTAGAAGAAGCTAAGGAAATACTTGCAAAAGCAAGAAAAGAGAAATTACCTATCGTAGATGCTGATGGAAACCTTAAGGGTCTTATCACAATTAAAGACATTGAGAAGCAGATTAAATATCCACTTTCTGCAAAGGATGACCAGGGACGTCTTCTCTGTGGTGCAGGTGTTGGTATTACAGGTAACATGATGGAGCGTGTTGATGCACTTGTTAATGCACACGTTGATGTCATCGTTGTTGACTCTGCTCATGGACATTCAAAGAACATCATCGAAGCTGTTAAGAAGATTAAGGCTAAATATCCAGAGCTTCAGGTCATCGCTGGTAACATCGCTACTGGTGCTGCAACTAAGGCTCTTATCGAGGCAGGAGCTGATGCTGTCAAGGTTGGTATCGGACCTGGTTCAATCTGTACAACCCGTGTAGTTGCAGGTATTGGTGTTCCTCAGGTTTCTGCTATCATGGACTGTTATGAGGTTGCCAAAGAATACGGAATTCCAGTTATCGCCGATGGTGGAATTAAATATTCCGGAGATATGACAAAAGCAATCGCAGCTGGTGCTAACGTATGTATGATGGGTTCTATGTTCGCAGGATGTGATGAAGCTCCTGGAACATTCGAATTATATCAGGGAAGAAAATACAAAGTATACCGTGGTATGGGTTCTATCGCTGCTATGGAGAACGGAAGTAAAGACCGTTACTTCCAGGAAGGAGCTAAGAAGCTCGTTCCAGAAGGTGTTGAAGGACGTGTTGCATACAAGGGAACTCTTGAGGATACTGTATTCCAGCTTATCGGTGGAATTCGTTCAGGAATGGGTTACTGCGGATGCCAGACAATTGAAGAATTAAAAGAAAATGGAAAGTTTGTTAAGATTTCTGCTGCTTCATTAAAGGAAAGCCATCCTCATGATATTCATATCACTAAGGAAGCTCCTAACTATAGCACAGAGAACTAGAAAGGTGGATTTAATTGGACGCGGGTGACATAACACAGCTTATTTGTTTAGTTATTCTATTGCTGCTCTCATCATTTTTCTCTTCTGCTGAGACAGCACTTACCACCGTCAATAAAATACGCATGCGTACCCTGTCGGAATCTGGAAATAAGAAGGCCGACAGGGTTCTTCGTGTTACAGACAACTCGGCAAAAATGTTGTCTGCAATATTGATTGGTAATAATATTGTAAACCTATCAGCCTCTTCTCTTGCCACAACTCTTGCAGTTAAGATTTTTGGCAGTGTTGGAGCTGGTATTGCAACTGGTATACTTACTTTTTTAATCCTTATTTTTGGAGAAGTATCACCCAAAACACTGGCAACCATCCATGCTGATTCTATATCACTTAAAATATCTGGAATTATAGAATTTTTAATGTTCATTTTTACTCCATTTATTCTGGTAATAAATACTCTGTCAATTGGATTCCTTATGCTTCTTGGAGTTAATCCTAATGACAAGGACAAGGCCATCACAGAGGAAGAATTAAGGACCATTGTAGATGTCAGTCAGGAAACAGGAGTAATCGAGGATGAAGAACGTACAATGATTCACAAGCTCTTCGATTTTGGTGATGCTGAAGCAAAAGAAGTAATGATACCACGAATCGATATGATTCTTGTTGATGTTAATTCTACATATGATGAAGTTCTTGAAATATTCAAAGAATATAAATATACAAGACTTCCTGTATTTGAGGAATCTATTGACAGAATTATTGGTGTACTGAATATAAAAGATTTATTACTTCTTAATGATAATGCTGATTCAGAAGCAATAAATGAATATCGCGAAAACTTTGATATCAGAAATATTATGCGAGAAGCATATTTTACTTTTGAGCATAAAAACACAGCCGATTTATTTATTGA
>JAXJVZ010000369.1:0-15188 GCA_036308285.1 Agathobacter sp.
ACCTTCAATGTTTATGGTATTTGACAAATTAATATGTAAAACAAGTTCTGGATTTAAGACAAAATAGGAGGATTAAACAATGAAATTAGCTGAATTGAAAAATAGATTAAAGAGCAAATATACAGTAAGAATTATTGCAGGAGTATTAACAATTACACTAGTAGCAAGTGGAGTTGGTGTTTATTCCGTGTCTGCGGCAAAAAATGACGGAAACACAGGGAAGGCAACAGAAGATATAAGAGAAGAGAATTCTACAATTAATATTGATGATATGCTTGGAAATATATCTGTATCTGAAAATGCCGTTAATAAAGAAGAAACCGTATATGTAATGACAGATGCAACAGGAGCAACAGAACAGACAATTGTGGTTGACCATCTTTTAAATCAGGAGGGGAAGGATACTCTTTTTGATGAGACAACACTTACTGATATTGAAAACGTAAAAGGAAATGAGACATTTGAACAAAGTGGAAGTACACTTACCTGGAGTGCAAATGGCAGTGAAATTTACTATCAGGGAAAATCTGATGCTAAGCCACCTGTAACTCAAAAGGTGACATATTTTCTGGATGGAAAAGAGATTAGCCCACAGGAGCTGGCTGGAAAATCGGGAAAGGTTACTATCAGATTTGACTATGAAAATACAACAAAATACACAACAACAATAGATGGAGAGGACATTACGGTCTGCGTACCTTTTGCTGCAATAACAGCACTTTCATTAGATGATAGCTTTAGTGATGTTGAAGTTACAAATGGAAATGTAAAAGAGAGTGGTGATGGAAATATCGTAATCGGATATGCACTTTGCGGCATTAAATCAAGTCTTGGCATTAAAGATGAAGATTTAAAGGGTGAAGTAAAGCTTCCTGAATATTTTGAACTTACAGCTAATGTAGAGAATTTCAAATTATCTACATGCATGACATTGGTGGCTAATGCATCGCAATTTATTACGACAACAAACTCATCATCTGATTCATTAGATGATATGATAGGGGATTTATCTGATGCAACAAATCAATTAATAGATGGTTCTAATCAGGTTACAGACGGTGCTGATGCACTTGAGAACGGACTTGGAACTTTAAAGGGAAATCTTACTACTTTTGCTGATGGAATGAGTACTTTGCAAAAAGGGCTTAACTCATATCTTGACGGAGCAAAACAGCTTGATGACGGAATTACATCTTTAAGTAATGGAACGGGAACGTTAGTTGAAGGTGCAGGAGCGCTTAATGAAGGTGCTGGTGCCTTGGCAACAGGTACACAAAGCTTAAGTTGTGGTGCGTCAGAGCTTGCAACAGGAGCAACAAGTGTAAGTGAAGGTGCTGATGCTGTTAGTGAGGGAATAAATACAATGCTTCAAGCATTGCCAGCACAGATGAAGACTGGTATTAATCAGATGTTAAATGAACTTAATACCTCTGGTTTTGCTCAGGCTGTCTATGCATCAGGTTATTCTGCAGATAGTGCAGGAAAAATCACAATTGATAATGTGAATGCGGTTGCTGCTTACGTCGCTTCACATGAGTCAGAAATTGAAAACCTTCTTACAGTAGGTGCTCTTACAAACAATGGTTTATCTGCTGAGCAGGCACAGGCTGCAATCGGAGCATCACAGGTTCCGCAGGAGGTGATTTCCGCTGTAAAGACAGCATATCAGAAAGCTCTGGCAGGTCTGTATCAGGGACAGGGAGCTGCTGCTTTATATGTGCAGACAAATGACTCAATTTCAACAAATGAAGATATTAAAACCCTTGTAAATGGAGCTGCAGCACTTGCAACAGGAGCTGATTCATTAGAGAGTGGAGCAGCGGCACTCGCAACAGGCGCATCTTCTCTTGAGAGTGGAGCAAGCCAGCTTGCAACAGGTACGCAGAGCCTTGTAGATAAGCTTCCAACACTTACATCAGGAATCTCACAATTAAAGACAGGAGCAGGAAAACTAGTTTCAAATAACTCAGCCTTATCTTCTGGAGCAAGTCAGTTGTCAGATGGAACAGTTCAGGTTGTAGCGGGAGTTGATAAGCTTTTTGACGGATCAACACAATTATCTGACGGTGTAGAAAAGCTTGCGGATGGAATGGTCGAGTTCAACGAGGAAGGAATTTCAAAAATAGTTAATGCATATGAAGGAGACCTTAAGCCACTTGCAAACAGATTACAGGCAATGATTGATGCTGGTGCCTCTTATCAGACATACACAGCATTATCAGAGGGTGCGACAGGAAGTGTTAAGTTTATTTATAAGCTGAACTACTAATTTTGTATATTAGCTACTTTTTAAAAAGTTTTATATATTATTTGTGTTGAGATGACATGGATTTTACAAAGGAAGATTATGATGCTTCATGTGGCATGAATATACACACAATTTTCATTTACATGGAGGATTATTTTTATGAAAAAGAGAAACAAGATGCTTGCGGCTTTTCTGTCGGCAGCATTGATGATGACACCAGTAACTTTTGCATATGCAGGTGCTGCACCAGATGGACAATCAAGTGCACAGACAATGTATGGAACGGCATTTGATACATGGAAAGCAGAGCAATGGATAAATGGAGGTCTGAGTCAGGACTGGACACAGGTATCCATGACCCCGGGTGCAGATGAAAGCTCAATGAATTTTGCATGGTATTCAAAGACAGGAGAGCCGACTTCCTTAAAATATGGTTTGAAGTCAGACTTGAGTGATGCAAAGGATGTTACTGTAAAATCTGTTGAAACGTTACAGACAGATAAGAACGGAGTCAGCTATACAAGTAATAAAGTACAGCTTACAGAACTTTTACCAGAAACAACCTACTATTATCAGGTTGAGGGAAAGGCAATTAAATCTTTTAAAACAGGAGATTCAGAGCAATTTACTTTTGCCTTTGTCGGTGATCCACAGATTGGTTCTTCTAATCCATTAAAGGGAGCAGATACTGAAGAATTTTATAATGCCCAGAGTGATGCAGTTGCAAACGACAGCTATAACTGGGGAAAGACACTAGAACGTATTCAGAATTCGGGAAGTGATTTTGTTGTATCTGCAGGAGATCAGATTCAGACAACAAAAAAGAAGTCACCAAATAAGGATAAGACAACAAGTGAGATTGAATATGCAGGATACCTTTCACCTGCGGCGCTGACTTCGCTTCCAGTTGCAACAACGGTCGGAAACCATGATGCAGATAATGAAAACTACCAATATCATTTTAATGTACCGAATCTCAGTAATCTCGGTGACAACGGAATCGTTGGTGGCGATTATTATTTTACATATGGTGACGTACTTTTTATGATGCTCAATACACAGGGCACTGACAATGCAGAGCATATTGAGTTTATCGAGAATACAGTTTCAAAAAATGCAGACTGCAAATGGAAGGTTGTTACTTTACATCAGGATATATACGGTTCAGCAGAACATTCCAATGAGCCGGAAATCGTCAACCTGCGTTATGCTTTGGCACCGGCATTTAAAGCAAATGGAGTAGATGTTGTTCTGTCAGGACACGACCATGCATATTCCAGAACTAAGTTTATTAATTCGGATACAGAAGTAAAAACAACAACTTACAGCGATGATGCTTTTGATGAAATGCTGGAAAAGGATATAGACTACAATGGAACAGAAACACTTTTTACGGCTCCAGGAAATATTTCAGATGAAACTACAGATGATGATGAAAAAACATATCTGAATTATCTAAAATCAATTATGGATGTGAATAACATTACTGATGATAGCACAACCTATGCGGTTAATCCTTCAGGAATACTTTATCTGACAGCTGGAAGTTCATCAGGCAGTAAACATTATGATCTTGTGGCTCGTCAACAGTCTTATGTGGCAAGCAGATGGCAGGAGGATGTTCCTACATATTCTTTGATTGATGTAACAGAAACAACAATGACAATCAATACTTATCGTGCAGACAATGGAAGTAAGATTGATGATACAGTTACAATTGTAAAAACAGCAGATACAGCTGCACTGAATACTGAAATTGACAAAATAAATGCTGAGATTGAAAACGGAACACTTGCAGAGTCGGATTATACTTCAGAGAGCTGGGCTGCTTTTCAGACAGCATTAGAGAATGCAAAAAATGTTAATGAAGATGTAACTGCTTTTCAGGCAGACAAGGATTTAGCACTTAAAAATCTGACCACAGCAAAAAACGGGCTCGAAAAGAAACCTGTAGAAACTCCAAAGGAAGATAATAAGGACACAAATGCAACAACAAATCAGAATGGAAACGGTTCTGGTAATGGTCAGACAGCAGACCAGAATAAATCAGGAAATACACAGCCTGTAAATCAGGATAAGAACGTAAAAACTGCAGATAAGGCAGCAAATACATCAACCTCTAAAGTAAAAACTGCAGATGAAAATGACGCCGTTTTGTATGCAATAATTTGTGCATTAGGAATCGGGGCAGTAGGAACAGCTTTTTATTATCGCAGAAAATATGAAAAAGAGAGCATATCATAGGCTATAATATTTATAATGTGAAATAAGAAAAGATTTGAACTGGTGAGCACCAAGGAGAAATCCCTGGTGGCACCAGTTTTTTATGTACACAAAATTGTAGCATGATGTTATAATCGAGTAGAAAATTGCAAAAAATCATTAGAAGATAATTATGGATTTTGGAGAAGCAGCGAATAGATGAAAGTCGAAATTGTAAAAGGTCATACCTTATGGGATGAATTAAAAAACCAGAATATTGTAATTGACCGACCATGCGGAGGGAATGGCAGATGTGGGGGTTGTGCAGTGTTTGTGGAGGGTGTTGGTAATGTGGCATCCTGCAGATTCAACAAAGCAGGAATATATGAGGTGGAGCTTCCAGAACAGTTTGCATTTGACATAGTGTCCTCAGGCCGGGAAAAGGACGACCTTTTGCAGAATGAAATACCAGTGGGGAAGGTTGCAATTGACATTGGAACAACGACAGTAGCTATTAAGGCATCTACGGAATCAGGAGCTGTTGTAAGAGGGTTTATTAACCCACAGCGAGAATACGGAAGCGATGTTGCCAGCAGGATAAAGGCTGCAAATGAAGGCTTTTTAGAAGACATGAAGCAAAGTATAATAGAGCAGATAAATAAAGTGTTAGAAGAGCTTGCGCTGATACCGGACGAGATAATAATATCTGCAAATACAACCATGCAGCACATATTAAAAGGTATGGACTGCAGCGGACTGGGTAAGGCACCTTTTACACCAACTGACATTAGCTTAATTAAATATAAAGAACCAGGAATTTCAGGTGGAGATGCTGATGTGACATTGCTTCCTGGAATTTCGGCCTTTATTGGAGCGGATATAGTAAGTGGCCTTTTCTACTTGAAAATGCCTGATAGCAAAAAGCCTCAGTTATTTATAGATTTAGGAACAAATGGAGAGATGGCTTTAGGCGACCACACCGGGATTGTAGTCACATCAACAGCAGCCGGACCGGCATTTGAGGGAAGCAGCCTTGCACTTAAGGTGCATGCAGCAGGTGTAATAAAAGCCTTAAGCTACATGCTTAAAAATCATATAATAGATGAATATGGCACACTTGTTGATGAGTACTTTGAATCAGGATATCCAGTGACCGCTGAAATATGTGATAGTGATGAAGAATTCGGCTTAATATATTTTACGCAGGATGATATCCGTGAGCTTCAGATGGCAAAGGCTGCAATAAGAGCCGGAATTGAGATGATGCTTAAAGAGAAGCATATTACATTGGAAGATGTTTCGCATATATATCTTGCAGGCGGAATGGGAAAATACATTAATCCGGAAGATGCTGTGTTTATTGGGCTTTTGCCAGAAGGAGCTAAAGAGATTGAGGCTGTAGGAAACACATCCTTGCAGGGCGCCTATGAATATCTGAAGCAGCCGGAGGAAGCAGCGAAGTATATGAAGCAAATTGTAGATTCTTCGAAGGAAATAGTTCTTGCCAATCAGGATGGATTTGAGGATATGTATATAAATTATATTAATTTTTAAAGTGGTGGTAAAGCGCGTTTTAGTGTGATGTTTTAAGAAACTACTGAAAATTTATTGCCAGAGCGTTCTTAATTTGAAGGGGCATGAAGAAAAATGAATGAAGATTATAAATCGATAAATAATTATGTGGTTTTAGATCTTGAGATGACCGGACTCAATCCTAAAAATGATAAGGTTATTGAAATCGCGGCTGTCAAAGTAAGGAATGGGGAAATTGTAGATACTTACAGTACACTTGTTAATCCACAGGTAAAAATATCAGAACGAATAACAGAGCTTACAGGAATAACTAATGAGATGGTAGTTGATGGTGCCAACATGGATACTGCGATGCAAAAGCTTATTGACTTCATCGGGGATAAAATTATAGTCGGACACAATATACAGTTTGATTACAGTTTTATGAAACAATGGGCAGTTAATAATAAAATACCATTAGAGCTTAAGGCATATGATACACTTAAGCTGGCGAGAAGCCTCTTGCCACCAAAAGTGTCAAAGAAACTGGAAAACTTATGTAATTATTTTAATGTTGCGCGTGTTAATGCCCATAGGGCATTGGACGATACAATAGAAACACAGATAATATTTGAAAAGCTGCTAGAAATAATTGATGAAAATAAAGAGCCATTGCCACAGCCGACTGCTCTTAAATATAAAGCAAAGCGTCAGACTCCGGCAACAGCTCATCAGATTCAAAGACTTAAAGAAATAATAACTGCCAATAATATTGAAGACCAGATAGAATGGGACGTTCTTACAAGGAGTCAGGCTTCTCGTCTTCAGGATTATTACCGTTTAAAATATCCTCCAGAGAATTAATGATCGGTTCTCTCATAAGAGAATTTATTTCCTGTGCAATTTGGATAAGGTGATTAATACCGTCTGTATTGCCAGCTTCCCTGTACATATTTGCAAGGTCGGTAAAAATCTGTTTTGAATCAGCCTTATGTTCAATTCCGAATTCAAGGGCGGCCTGGGCAATTTCAGGTCTGCCTGATTCACATAGTTCCCTTGCATACATGGGAAGAAGACGTACGAATTCAGTAAAGGCATCATCGCAGGCTGCGAGCTCTTCAAGATTGGAAACTCCATATTTTAATTTAAGCTCAGTATTGGTAATCCCCGTAAGGTTAAGCATCTTAACATTTTTTAATGATGCAAGAGAATTTTCCACGTCTGAATGAATATCCCATGGAAACAAATCTGAAGGTATGGTAATATATGAAAGATTACTGATGTCCTGTTTACGTGTTGAATTGGCTTTAAGCTCGTTCTCGCGAAATTGTTCAATCAGTTCATCCTGATCGTTATTGGTTTTCCTGATTCTGTAGGTGAAAACTCCAACAAATAATAGTATCAGTATGGTTAAGATAGGTATCTGCATAATTAATCCTTTCTTTAATGAAATATCTATCATTATAAACTATTTTGGAATAGAGGTGAATAGAATGTATAATTTTAGCAATAAGAAAAATCAGAAGTGGATTGGAATAATTGCACTTGTTCTTGTTATCGCAATGGTTGTTACAACTTTCGTATCAGCATTTATAGTTTAAACTTATGTAAAAATGCATAGCATATGGACTGCTTTCGGCGAGCAATTAGTGTATATTTGCGATTTGAAAAAGAATTTTTTTGTGCTAAAATATTGACGCAGATAGTAGAGTTCTTGAATTTAGTAGAGGTTTTAGATGAGATTTATTAAAAAAGCAATGCCTGCAGTGCTTGCAGGAGCAATTGGAATCGCCTTGTTCACAGGCTACTGCGGAGTAAAAGCAGAAGAAGTACAGACAATTGAAAAAGGAGTATATATTGGAAGTATTGATGTCGGTGGAATGACTGAAGAAGATGCAAAGTCAGCTGTTGATTCATATGTTGATGGAATAATGAATACAACCTTCTCTCTTGCTGGATCAAATGGCAATATTGAAGCTACAGCACAGACTATGGGAGTTTCAGCTGATTCAGAGGTAGCAGTAAAGGAGGCTATGGCGATTGGACATACAGGAAGCCTCATTAACAGATATAAAGAAATTACTGATTTAAAATCGGAGAATATTACTATTAATATGCATCTTAGCGTGGATAAGCAGGCTACAGCAAAGATGCTTAGTGAAAATGCAGGAAAGATAAGTATTGCAGCAGTTGACAGCTCGCTCGAGCGTACCTCTGATGGCTTTAATTTCATTGAAGGAAAGCAGGGTGAAGAGGTTGACGTAGTTAATTCGGTATATGCAATTAATGATTTCCTTTCTAAAGAATGGGATGGAACAAATAACGAAATTAAGCTTGCTACTAAGGTGATTGAGCCAAGGGGGACAAGGGAAGATTTTGCAAAGATAACAGATGTGCTGGGAACATTCTCGACAGACTTTAGCCGTTCGGCAGCTGGAAGAGCACAGAACGTAAAAAATGGCTGTTCAAAAATAAATGGGACTCTTTTATATCCAGGAGAGGAATTTTCAGTTTATAAGACAGTTAGTCCATTTAGTGAAGAGAATGGATACAAGCTTGCTGGTTCATACTCAAATGGAACTACAGTAGAAACTTTTGGTGGTGGAATTTGCCAGGTTTCAACAACACTATACAATGCCGCAATTAAGGCTGAGCTTGATGTGAGCATGAGATATAACCATTCTATGATTGTTGGTTATGTATCTCCTTCAGCAGATGCCGCAATAGCTGGTGAATACAAGGATTTAAGATTTAAAAATAACTATGATACACCTATTTATATCGAGGGGTATTGTAGTGGTGGAATTATTACATTTAATATTTTCGGACATGAGACAAGAGAAGCAGGAAGAGTCGTAAAATTTGAAAGCGAGACACTTTCAGAGACAATTCCTGATACTCAGATTAAGCTTGATTCTTCACAGAATATAGGTTATGTACATACAGAACAATCTGCTCACAAGGGTATTGTGGCAAGACTTTGGAAGATAGTAACAGTTAATGGTGTTGAGCAGAGCAGGGAAATATTTAACAACAGTACATATAGCGCTTCGCCAAAGATTATTACAGTTGGAACTGCAGGAGCAAGTGCAGAACAGCTTTCATCAATGCAGGCGGCAGCAGCTGCTCATGATGAGGCGACTGTAAAGTCTATTGCAGCAGCCGGACCTGCACCACAGGCACCGCAGGAGGCGCAGACTACTGCACCGGCTGGCGATGGGGCATCACAAGCTGCACCAGAGACACCAGCCGAGCCACAGGGAGCGACACCGGAAGTCCCTGCTGAGCAACAGGCTGCCGGAGTATAGTTAAGTCTCAAACATAAAATTAAAATAACGAAGCTACAGGCTGCCTTTTTAAGGGCAGCCTTAATGCCTATTCGGAGAAGAATAATGAAGAATGGTAAAGTATCGGAAGCTATATTAAAGCGTTCCGTTTTAAGACAACTTCACAGCAGAAATGACAATGTCATCAAAGGACCAGGTATTGCAGAGGATGCAGGAATACTTTCTGTAGCTGGTAATGTTGCAGTATCGACTAATTCAGTTTCCTTTGATTTCGGGGATACAAAATTATTAGCAGTCCTTGCGGTAAACAGAGGCGTTAATGGAGTAGCGGCAGAGGGCGCGACACCACTTGCAATCACTACAGACTTACTTATTCCTACAACATGGAATGAGGCATGGGTTAAGGAGCTTGTTAAGGAAATTGATGCACAATGTGACAGGCTTGATGTAGCAGTAATTAACGGACACACCCAGGTTACCAGAGCTGTAAATACGCCTGTTGTTTCTGTCACTGCATTAGGTGATATTTCAAAAGATAATGTAATAGACAACAGCAGGATAAAACCAGGTATGGATGTAATAATGACTGGTTTTGCAGGTCTTTTTGGTACAGCTGTATTAGCGGCTGAAAAGTGCGCGGATTTAAGAAGCAGATATTCACAGCCTTTTATCGACAGGGCGGCGGGATATCTTAAATACATTTCTGTAGTCAAGGAGGCTGCAGCCGCGGTTAACGCCGGGGTGAGCGGACTTCATGATGTATCAGAAGGCGGAATTTTTGCCGCGCTTTGGGAGCTTGCACAGGCAGCGAATGTTGGCCTTGATATACAGACAAAGGACATTCCTATTAAGCAGGAGACAGTTGAGATTTGTGAATTTTTTGATATTAATCCGTATAAACTTATCTCAACAGGAAGTCTTTTAATCGTTGCAGCAGACGGTAATTCTGTAGTTAGAGAGATTGAAAAGGCAGGGGGCTGTGCATCAATAATTGGAGTGACAACTGACAGTAATGACAGAGTGCTTATCCAGGGCGAAGAGAGAAGATTTTTAGAAACTGCACAGGCAGATGAATTATATAAAATATATCAAATGTAGATGTATTACTATGAATACGAAGAGTAAGTAAAAGAGTCATATGAATACGAAGAGTAAGTAAAAGAGTCATATGAATACAAAGTATATGAGAAAAGGGAGAGGACGATATGAGAGAAAAAATTTTGACATTTATAGAGAAGAACAGCCGTATCGATTTAAAAGAGCTTGCAATCATGCTGGGTGTTGATGAGGCTATGGTAATAAATGAACTTCAGGCCATGGAGGATGAGAGAGTAATCTGTGGATACCACACACTTATCGATTGGGATAAGGCCGGAATCGAGAAGGTTACAGCAATGATTGAGGTCAGAGTTACACCTCAAAGAGGAATGGGTTTTGATAAGATTGCAGAGAGAATCTACAACTATCCGGAGGTAAATTCGGTTTACCTTATTTCAGGTGGCTTCGATCTTATGGTTACATTAGAGGGAAAGACCTTAAGAGAAGTATCACAGTTCGTAACAGATAAACTTTCTACACTTGATCAGGTACTTAGTACAAAGACTAACTTCATCTTGAAGAAATACAAAGACCATGGAACAGTCATGGCTACACCTACAAAAGACGAAAGGATAATGATGGCATAATGAGAAATCCACTTTCACAAACAATAACATCAATTGCGCCATCGGGTATCCGTAAATTTTTTGATATTGTAGTTGAGATGAATGATCCTGAGGTTATCTCACTAGGAGTAGGAGAACCGGATTTCGATACACCATGGCATATAAGGGATGAGGGTATTTATTCCCTTGAAAAAGGCAGAACCTTTTATACATCAAACGCAGGACTTAAAGAGCTTAAGATAGAGATTTCTAAATTTCTGGATAGAAGATATGGACTAAAGTATGATTCAACCAACGAGATATTAGTAACTGTTGGAGGAAGTGAGGGAATTGACATCGCATTCCGCTCAATGCTTGATCCAGGTGATGAGGTACTTATTCCTGAACCATGTTATGTTTCTTATCTTCCATGTGCAAGACTTGCAGGAGGCGTTCCTGTAACAATTGAACTTAAGGCTGAGCATGATTTTCGTCTTACAGCAGAGCAGGTAGAAGCAGCAATTACACCAAAGACCAAAATCTTAGTTTTACCATTTCCAAATAATCCAACAGGTGCTGTAATGGAGAAGAAGGACCTTGAGGCTATAGCTGAGGTTGTAAAAAAGCACGATTTATTTGTGCTGAGTGATGAAATTTATTCAGAACTTACATACCTTGATAATCATGTATCAATTGCATCGCTTCCGGGAATGAAGGAAAGAACCATAGTAATTAATGGTTTTTCAAAGTCGCATGCCATGACAGGCTGGAGACTTGGATATGCATGTGGACCAAAGGAAATCATTGGGCAGATGCTTAAGGTTCATCAGTTTGCAATCATGTGTGCTCCTACGACAAGTCAGTATGCAGCAGTTTCGGCTTTAAGAAATGGAGACAAGGATGTTGCCATGATGAGAGAGCAGTACAACCAGAGAAGACGTTTCCTGCTTCATAGATTTAAGGAGATGGGACTAGAGTGCTTTGAGCCTTTTGGAGCATTTTATATTTTCCCATGCATCAAGGAGTTTGGAATGACTTCAGATCAGTTTGCGACTGAGCTTCTTCAGGCTAAAAAGGTTGCGGTTGTTCCGGGAACAGCCTTTGGAAATTCTGGTGAGGGATTCCTTAGAATTTCTTATGCATATTCACTTGAGGACCTTAAGGTTGCATTGGGACGAATTGAAGAATTTATTAATGATTTGAGAGCGGCTAAAGCTTAGGAGATAAAATGGCTAAACTTAACGTAGTATTGTTTGAGCCGGAAATACCGGCAAATACAGGAAATATTGGTCGTACCTGTGTGGCAACAGGTACAAGACTTCACCTTATAGAGCCTCTCGGTTTTTCTATTAGTGAGAAGGCTGTAAAGAGAGCCGGTATGGATTACTGGGACGACCTTGATGTAACAACATATGTAAACTGGCAGGATTTCTGCAAGAAAAATCCAGACGCAAAGATTTATTTTGCAACAACAAAGGCTAAGCATGTGTATTCAGAAGTTTCTTATGAACCAGACTGCTACATAATGTTTGGAAAGGAAAGTGCTGGAATTCCAGAGGAAATTTTGAAAGAGAACCCGGATACATGTGTGAGAATTCCAATGCTTGAAGAGATTCGCTCGCTTAATTTGTCAAACTCAGTAGCAGTTGTGCTTTATGAGGCACTCAGACAGAATAACTTTGAACACATGGAATTAGAAGGTCATCTTCATAGATTAAGCTGGGAAGATTAAGTTAGGAAAATTGATGGGTATAATTAAGACAAGTAAATTAGTACATGAATTTATAAGACGTGACGAGGAAGGCAATGTTGACTCAATTACAACTGCATTGGACAATGTTGATCTCGATGTAAAAGAAGGGCAGTTTATTGCAATACTTGGACATAACGGTTCAGGAAAATCCACTCTGGCAAAGCACATTAATGCACTCTTGTCGGCGAGTGAGGGAACTATCTGGGTTGATGGAATGGATGTCTCAAAAGAGGAAAACATTATGCCTGTTCGAAAGACAGCAGGAATGGTTTTCCAGAATCCGGATAACCAGATTATTGCAAGTGTTGTTGAGGAGGATGTTGGATTTGGACCAGAGAATATCGGTATACCTACCGAGCAGATCTGGGACAGGGTAAATCGAAGCCTTAAGGCAGTCGGAATGAGTAAATACAGGAACCATTCCCCTAACAAGCTTTCAGGTGGACAGAAGCAGAGAGTTGCAATTGCAGGTGTCGTGGCAATGGAGCCAAAATGCATAGTTTTTGACGAGCCAACAGCAATGTTAGACCCAAATGGTCGAAAAGAGGTCATAAAAACTGCACACAAGCTTAACAAAGAAAAGGGTGTGACAGTTTTACTTATAACTCATTACATGGAAGAGGTTGTTGATGCAGACTATGTATATGTAATGGAAAAGGGCAGGATAGTAATGTCCGGTACTCCTCGTGAGATTTTCTCAAGGGTAGATGAGCTTAAGAGCTTAAGGCTTGATGTACCACAGGTTACACTTCTTGCAGATGAACTTAGAAAAAGTGGACTTGATATTCCACAGGGAATTCTCACACGAGAGGAATTCGTAACGTTCTTGAAAGAATTGATAGGAGATTTCAATGTCGATAATTTTAGATAAAATCAACTATTGTTATAGTGAAGATTCTGCATATAAAGTTCAGGCGCTCACTGATATCAATCTGCAGATACATGACGGTGAGTTTATTGGAATAATAGGACATACCGGTTCAGGAAAATCAACACTTGTGCAGCACCTAAACGGACTTATCAAGGCAACATCCGGTAACATTTACTATAATGGCGAGGATATATACGATAAGGATTATGACCTCAGGGGGTTAAGAAACCGGGTAGGAATGGTATTTCAGTATCCTGAGCATCAGCTTTTTGAGACAACAATTTTCGAGGACGTATGTTTTGGTCCAAAGAACCAGGGATTAGACAGGAAAACTGTCGAGCTTCGTGCCTATGAAGCATTACAGAATGTTCATTTTCCGGAGGAGCTTTATTACCAGCCACCATTTGATTTATCAGGAGGCCAGAAACGGAGAGTTGCCATAGCGGGTGTACTTGCAATGAAACCGGAAGTCTTAATATTAGATGAGCCAACTGCAGGTTTAGACCCTGCTGGCAGAGATGAGATTCTTGGTCTTCTTTCTCGAATGCACAAGAAGCTTGGAATAACAATAATTCTCGTCTCACACAGCATGGAGGATGTGGCGGAGTATGTGGATAGAATAATAGTTATGAACTCAAGTCGTGTAATGCTTGATGGAACACCAAAGGCCGTATTTAATCACTATAAGGAGCTTGAAGCAGTTGGGCTTGCAGCTCCGCAGGTAACATATATAATGCATGATTTGCTTGAAGCAGGAATTCCTGTCGACACTCATGCAACAACAATAGCCGAGGCAAAAGCTGCAATCCTAAAAGCATTTAATATGGAGGCAAAATGATACGTGACATTACAATAGGACAGTATTATCCGGCGGATTCAGTAATACATAAGCTTGATCCGAGGGTAAAGCTTTTTTCAACAATGATATATATTATTGCCCTTTTCATGTTCAAAGGCATATCAGGAATTGCCCTTATCACTTTATTTCTTGCAGGAGTAATTAAGATATCAAAGGTACCCTTCAAATATATAGTTAAGGGACTTAAGGCAGTGATGATGCTTTTGGCAATTACAGCAACCTTCAATGTGCTTTTTACTGCCGGTGATAATATGCTTTTCCAATACGGAATAATTAAAATATCAACCTCTGGAATAACAAATGCAATATTAATGTCAATCCGACTTATATACCTGATAATCGGAACATCACTCATGACACTGACAACAACACCAAATCAGTTAACAGACGGACTTGAAACTTCTTTATCACCATTTAACAAAATAGGTGTACCAGTACACGCTGTAGCCATGATGATGTCCATAGCATTAAGATTCATACCAATCTTAATCGAAGAAACTGACAAAATAATGAAAGCCCAGATGGCAAGAGGCGCTGACTTCGAGAACGGAAACATTATAAAAAGAGCCAAAAACATGGTTCCTCTTCTGGTTCCACTATTCATATCAGCCTTCCGCCGCGCCGACGACCTCGCCATGGCAATGGAAGCCCGCTGCTACAACGGAGGAGAAGGCCGAACCAAGATGAAGCCATTAAAATACAGCAAATATGACTACAGAGCATATATGGTAAGCCTGCTATTTTTGATAGGCGTCATAGCCCTTAGATTTGTACCAAGCTTCTCCTAGCAGGTGCCGAAGTACAATACCAAAT
>JAXJVZ010000370.1:0-2061 GCA_036308285.1 Agathobacter sp.
GAATATATCCATAATTATCAAGGGATTTCTGAATAATCTCTTTTCTTGATAACTGCTCTACAAACTTATCAACCTCAACAGTAACATTATCAGCTACTTCCTGACTTGTAGTAATAAGAATAGCGGATGCAAGTTCATCATGCTCTGCCTGTGATAAAAGATCAGCTGCAACAAATCTTGGATTTGCTGTCTCATCTGCAAGAACAAGAATTTCACTAGGTCCGGCAATTGAATCAATACTTACATATCCAAACACAGCCTTTTTAGCTAATGCAACATAAATATTTCCAGGACCAACTATCTTATCAACCTTTGGAATACTCTCTGTACCAAAAGCCATAGCTGCAATTGCCTGTGCTCCACCAACCTTATAAATTTTATCAACTCCAGCTTCTTTTGCAGCAACAAGAGTTGATGGATAAACCTTTCCATCTTTTCCCGGTGGAGTACACATAATAATTTCATCAACACCTGCCACCTTTGCAGGAAGTACATTCATAAGTACTGAAGAAGGATATACCGCTTTTCCACCTGGAACATATACTCCTGCTCTTTCTAATGCAGTAACCTTCTGTCCTAAGATTATTCCATCTTCAGAAGTAAACCATGAATTCTGTAACTGCTTTTCATGATATTTTCTGATATTAACTAATGCTTTTCTTATTACATTAAGAAGTGTTTCATCAACTAATGAATATGCTTCTTCTATTTCAGCATCTGTAACTAAAACATTGTCAGCCGAAATATCAGCACCATCAAACTGCTTTGTATATGCAAAAACTGCCGCATCTCTTTCCTCTCTGACCTTTGTTACGATGTCGTTTACTCTTCCCTCGAATTCTCCATAATTATTTGGACTTCTTTTGAGTAAGCTTTCAAGAATATTATTTTTTGTCTCTTCATTTAACTTTAGAGTTCTCATAATCGCCTCCAACTAAATTACTGTTTTAAGATCACGAATAAGTTTTGTAATTCTTTCGTTCTCCATCTTCATACTAACCTGATTTACAACTACCCTTGCAGAAAGTGGACAAACCTCTTCAAGTACAGTTAATCCATTCTCCTTTAAAGTTGTTCCTGTCTCTACTATATCACAAATAACCTCAGAAAGACCAACAATTGGTGCAAGTTCAATTGAACCATTTAGTTTTATAATCTCAACTGTCTGATGTTTTTTATTGTAGAAATAATCTTTTGCAATATGAGGATATTTTGTTGCAACACGAATCTGCTCATGATGCTGCAAAAGCTCTCTTGCATTCTCAGGTCCACAGATACACATTCTGCATTTTCCAAATCCTAAGTCTAATACCTCATAAATATTTCTACCTTCTTCAAGAATGGTATCTTTTCCAACTACACCTATGTCAGCAGCTCCATACTCAACATATGTAGGTACATCCGGACCCTTTGCTAAAAAGAACTTTAATTTAAGTTCTTCATTTACAAAGATAAGTTTTCTTGTATCAGGATCATTTATTTCTTTACATGAAATTCCAATCTGCTCAAATAATTTTAGTGTCTGCTTTGCAAGTCTTCCTTTTCCTAACGCAAATGTTAGATATCTCTTTTCATCCATTATTTTTCTCCATTAATAAACTCAACTTTATTTATTCTCATCTTAACTGCATACGCCGCATAATCATCCTTGGTATGTGAATCTGATGCCTGAAGTAATTCTACATTAACCCCCTGCTTTCTAAGCGCCATCGCTCTGCTGATTGCTTCCTTAGCGCAATCCTTATCATATACAACCATTGCTGAATTATCAGATATACCAAGCTGAATGTTCTGTCTGGAAATTGCAGCCATAAGCTGATCAACAACAATTGCAAATCCAATAGCAGGCGCATCTTTTCCAAAACGTTTAAGAAGACTGTCATATCTTCCACCTTTTACAATTGGCTCACCTGTTCCAAATGTATATCCTGAGAAAATAATTCCTGTATAGTATTTATAATCACTTATTATTCCAAGCTCGATTGTAACATATTTATCAATTTCATACATCTTAAGATATGCTGATAAATCTTCAAGCTCTGTTATGGCCTCCTTAATTAC
>JAXJVZ010000371.1:0-2479 GCA_036308285.1 Agathobacter sp.
ATCGCGCCCATTAAACTACTAATGTCCATTACTAATTACTCCTCAATTGCTTCGTATCCTTCCGGAATCTCTACTCCAATCTGTTCACAGATACTCTTATTGTATTTCTTCACAAAGTTTGGTGCGTACTCGATTGGCATTTCCTCAATCTTTGACTCTCCCTTTAAAATCTTTGCAGCCATCTTTCCTGTAGCTGTTCCAAGATCATAATAGCTGATAGAAAGAGTTGCAACACCACATCCCTTACAAATTCCTTCCTCACCAGCAACAACAGGTACTTTCTTCTCCATTGCGATATTGTTAAGAAGCTCTGTATTGTTAGCAACAGTATTATCTGTTGGTACATAAATAACTTCTGACTCATCTACTGCTGTTGTTGCCACAGCTGATAAATCATTAGAGTCAGAAAAAGCATACTGCTTACATGTATATCCAAGCTTCTCCAAATATGTCTGAACTGTATCTACCTGATACTGTGAGTTAGCCTCTGCAGAACAGTATAATAATCCAACACTCTTCTTATCCGGGAAGAGTTCTTTAATCATATCAGCCTGTCCATCAAGTGGAGCAAGGTCAGATGTTCCCGAAATATTTTTTCCTACTGTTCCATCAAAATTATCAATATCAAGCGCAACACCGTACTCAGTAATAGATGTTCCAAGAATTGGAATTGTATCTGTTCCTGCTGCAGCTGCCTGAAGTGCAGGAGTTGCATTTGCAAGAATTAAATCAACACCACTGTTTGTAAATCCATTGATAATTGTAGCACATGTATTTGAATCACCCTGTGCATTCTGTTCATCAAATTTTACATTCTCTTCACCTAATTCTTCAATAAGGGCATCCTTAAATCCCTTAGTAGCAGCATCAAGTGCATCATGCTGTACAAGCTGGCAAATTCCCACCTTATATGTTGAGTCATCTGAAGCGCCACATGCTCCTAACGTTGTTAACATTGTTGCTGCAAGTAAAACAGCCATAATTTTCTTTTTCATTTTGTTACATTCTCCTTTATCTTCCTTATCTGCATTAAAGCTATATAACTTCAACGCGATAAAGATATTACTATTGAATTATAAATGCTTACCTGGTTTCTGTCAATGTTATACGTATTTTCAATCTGGCCATATGTTTTTATCTCATTTTGGATATTTCAACAATGTCACAATATGATATTATGTATAAAAAACAAAGGATGGAATTTATAAATGAAAGATTCAAAACTCAAATTAATTACCCTTTCAGCACTATTTGCTGCTTTATGCTGTGTTGCTACAATGATAATCCGTATTCCTACTATTGGAACAAACGGATATGTTAATATAGGTGATGCTATAGTCCTTTTATCAGCCTGGATTATCGGTGGTCCTTATGGAGCTCTTGCAGCAGGCATTGGCTCCGGCCTTGCTGATTTACTTGCAGGATATGCAGCATATGTTCCTGGAACCTTCCTCATTAAATTTACTATGGCATTTGCAGCATATTTTGTATACAATGTATTAAGTAAGTTTAATAAATTTAAAATTATTTCTTATATCATAAGCGGCCTTGTAGCAGAACTTATCATGATACTGGGCTACCTTTTATATGAAGCTACTATATTAGGCTACGGAGTTGCTGCTCTGTCGTCAGTAGGAAGTAACTTCATTCAGGGTGCTACCTGTCTTGTCCTTGGTACGGTTGCAATGGCAATACTTAGTCAGGCGAATATAGAAAATCTCAGGAGGTAATTATGTACGAAGATATAAAAAATCAGGCTAAGCTCACAGCTAATGAAATATGTGACATAGCTGGTCTTAAATCCGGACAAATTTTAGTTGTAGGATGTTCTACAAGTGAGGTATGTGGAGATAAAATAGGAACTAATTCCAATTTCGAAGTGGCACAGGCACTCTTTTCAGGTATCTATGAAGTTGCCAGCGAGCGTGGAATCTATGTTGCCGCCCAGTGCTGTGAACATCTTAACCGTGCAATTATTGTTGAAAAAGATGCTGTTCCATTTTCTGAAATAGTAAACGCTGTCCCACAGCCCAAAGCAGGTGGTTCATTTGCCACAACAGCCTACCAGACTTTCAATAATCCTGTAGCTGTTGAAGAAATTAAGGCAGATGCCGGTATCGATATCGGTGGTACATTAATCGGAATGCATATCAGAAAAGTCGCAGTTCCAGTACGACTCACAAATAACAAAATAGGGTCTGCTTATGTAACAGCTGCACGAAGCCGTGCAAAATTTATCGGTGGTGAACGAGCTGTATATGATGATTCTATGATGTAAAACTTATCTTATCAAAAAAAACCATGCTAAAACTTATCTTTAGCATGGTTTTACTTTTAAATATTTTAGTTTTTAATATTTTAGTTCGTTTAAATATTCTTTATGCTCCTTAGTAATTCTATTACTCTCTCTTGCTTTCTGAATTGTTTTGTTATGAACCCATTTATCCATTTTCTTCTCTTCAATATATACAATAGTAAA
>JAXJVZ010000372.1:0-9482 GCA_036308285.1 Agathobacter sp.
ATCTCCTGATAAGATGTTCTCCTCTGTTGCTTCTACTCCGTCAAGTGCGATATCTGCTACAGTATCATCTACAGCGTCAAGTGATACATATCCGATTGCTCCCGGGGTTGCTGCTACTTTTGCAAGTACTGCTCCTGTTGTATCAAGTTCCTGCGCATACTGACACATATCCGCAACATCAAGCAACTCCTCAAAAGCATCTCTTGTACCTGAACCGCTCTCTCTTCCGATTACAACGATAGTCTCATCAGCTCCACCAAGCTCACTCCAGTTCTTGATTTCACCTTCATAAATCTGTGTAAGCTCTTCCTTTGTAAGGTCTGTTGTCTTATTATCCTTATCTGTAATTACTGCGATTCCGTCTAATGCTACGACATTCTCAACAATACCCTTTTCAGCTTCCTCATCTTTAACCTTGCGTGAAGCATTACCAATGTCAACACTTCCTGCAGCAAGTGATTCAAGACCTGCACCAGAACCTGTATACTCTGTTGTTACTGTCACATCAGGATTAGCCTCCATGAAGCCTTCCATAAGAGACTCACATAACTTCTCCATTGAAGTAGAACCTGCAAGTGATAATGTTCCTGCAAGATTTTCTTCATTTTGATCCTGACTTTCTGCGTTAGTGTCATTTGATGAGTCATTACCATTTGCTCCGCAAGCTGTTACACTTGAAAGTGTTGCTGCTGTGATTGCTGTTGCACATACTAAGTTCATAAATTTCTTTTTCATTTTTTGTTCCTCATTTCTTTCTTAACTTAATTTATTGTTCTTGTCAGAACTTTGTTCACAATGATGCATTTGTGCTTTGAATTTCAAATGCATTATTGCAAACAACGTTCCTGACTACGAATGCTATTTTAAAACGGGGAATGTAAAGACCACTATCAGCATGTTGTAAAATGATTGTAAAGATGAGGTATAGTTTTTTTCGTGAATGTAAAAAATGAGGCTAATCATTATTCGATTAGCCTCATTTTTTTATTTTTTTGAGCCAAAGGGCACTCCTAGTGCCAAAAGCCCCGTCCCCGACTACAGTAATATTGTTCAATTGTAGTGATTTGTTCTGCTATTTGAATTGCTGGTGCCATAGTATCTCTCCCTTTTTTGACCATAGTCTATATTTATATATTATACAGCAGATTTCTATAATACTCTATCTTTGATATTGAAAAAATGGGAAATTTTTCACTGTTTACGTTCTCGAATCAATATTCCTGTCACAATTAACACGATTGTTACAAAAAACATGTATTCTGCAAATCCATATTTATTTCTTGCCATCTGGAACAATGCCAGCTTTCCAAAGATATCTTTTCCGATATTTACCATGTAATATACGGCAGACGCCATGTATCCCATGATAACCTGATTTGTAACAGCACTGACAAAGTACCCAATCGCGCCCAAAAATAATGTTTCGCAGACAGCACCACTCCACATTTTTCCAAAATAAATTTCACTATTGGAGTTGTCTAATATCAGCAAAAACGTTGTGACAATCATCAAAATACACGCAACACCTAATACCAGGCGAATTAGATACAACTGCCACATAGATGTTTTCCGGGTCTGTTCTAACTGCCAGATTTCCTTATCCTGTTCCGGCATAAACTGTGGTACGAGCAACATAGCACCTATAAACACGACATATCTTTCCATTACAGTCGCACTTTGTTGTGCATCCAGATTTCGAAAGCCTACAAAACAAACAGATGCCAGACAAAACGCAAGTGTCAAAAGCATATGCGGAAAATATTGAAAACGAATAAAATCCGTACCCAGCTTAATGTTTTTTTCCATGCATTCCGCCTCCTCTACGCTTGTGTCCATACCAAATTATCGTAATTACAATAGCTCCCATTGCCAGCAAAGCATATAGCAAGCGGTTTACATAAAGTTGATTCACATCCGCAAAAAAAGCCTCTGTTTTACCAATGGTATTCCATCTTGGAACCAAATTGAATCCTGTAATATCTTCTAGTCCACCTGATGCCAGCAATGATGCTACACCATAAAACGTCTGTACTACCACTGCAGCAATCCAATGAACTAACTCACTCAGCAAAAATGCAAGAGCTGTCACAAACATAATTTCAGGCAGCAACCACATTACAGAATAACTTAAGAATGCAAAACAATGAGGTGTCACACCGAGCGTTATCGCCTGATAATGATAAGGGCCTTGCATAATAAGTGCAATTATCAGTATAGGTAGAAACATCATCACTACATTGGCAAAATATCTGCTTAAAACAATTACGCAGGATGATGCTTTCTTAGAAAAAATCACACCATCCACGTTCGCTCTCCTATCTCGCACGCATCTGGTAACGCCCAAAAAGATTGGCATGATAGCCAATAGAATCCCTGCATAATCACAGAACAATCGCATATATGCCCCTGTAATTCCATCTGTTTCACAGATATCACGATACTCTTTCAGGGCATCTTCATAAGTCATTGGCTCTACCGCACTTTTTTCGTAATTTGATTCTTCATAATGACTTCCGCGTCCAATTATATTACACACCTGCTGCATTTCTAATTTAAAGTCACTATATTTTAAATGTTCAGAAGGCAATAAAATATAAGCTTGACTTGCCTGATAGGATTCTTCCGCGCTATCACCAAACTGCTCAAAAAATTCATTTTTTTCTTCTTGAGTCTGATTCCAGCTTGTGCCAGTACACTTCTCAACAATTGTCTTTAACTCTTCTAATTCCGTCTGACTTAAAATTACCTGTTTATAAAATCCTGTCGGATAAGTTGCAAAACTTTCATAATTGATTTCTTCTACTAAATTTGCCAGTGTTTTCCCCATGATAATTGTTTCGTCTGTACTCACTTTGAACTCATAATAATCCTGATTCGGCAGTGGCTCTTTTATCACCTGCGTCTCGCCTAACTGGCTGACAAGAAATACTACCATAATTAACAAATAAATAATATAAATCAGGCTATGTAGCATTTGCTTACATTCCTTGACAAAAAGTGTTCCAAACATCTACTTCACCTCCTGTTGCTTCATTAGATACATATAGGCATCTTCCACATCTGCAGAACATGGTGTTGCAGATTCAAATGGTATTTTCTCTGCAATTAGCTTTACCTTGGTCAGACCACCAGAGGTTAACATTCCTGTTACCAGATATCTTTTTTTCACCTTTTCAAGCTCCGACGTAGATATTTCTACGGTGTAAACTTTATTTTCCACCAATTTTAACAACTCTCTTACCGTTCCACGAAAAACAATTTCTCCTTGATTTAAAACAGCAATTTCTTCGCATGTTGCCTCTATATCTCCTACAATATGAGTGGAAAGCAACACAATTCTGTCTTTCGCAATTTCACATAACAAATTTCGAAACCGTACTCGTTCTTCTGGATCTAATCCCGCCGTCGGTTCATCAACAATAATTACTTTGGGATTATGAATCAAAGACTGCGCAATTCCAAGTCTTCGTTTCATTCCTCCAGACATTGCCTTCACCTTTGTTTTTTTCTGTTCCCACAAATTGACCTTTTCCAACATTTCCGGGACTTTCTTTTTTCTTTCGCTTTTGCTCATTCCTGACAATGTTGCCAAATAATCTAGTGCCTCATATGCATTCATGTTTCCATACATTGAAAAATCCTGTGGCAGATATCCAATCAATCCTCTGATTTCACTACACTTTTCGACTGGTACTCCGCACACAAGCACTTCCCCACTCTTTTTCTTTAACAACGTTGCAATCGTCTTCATCAAAGTAGTTTTTCCCGCTCCATTTGGTCCTAATAATCCAAACATGCCCGATTGAATCTCAAGATTTATATTTTTTAGTGCTTGTTTGGAACCAAAGTTTTTGCTTAAACCTGTGATTTTAATTGTTGTATCCATATATTTTCCTTCCCTCTGTTTTTATTAGAAAAAAAATCTTTATGTATCCTAATAAAAGAATACATAAAGATTCCCTACAAATTCCCTACATTTCAAGAACGCTCCAGCGTTCTTGCTGCGGAATGCGAGTCAGCTTTGCTGACATCTTCATCTGCGCATTCCTGCAATCCGCCAGAGGCTTTTATCTCTGTTGGAGATAAAATTAATTTGATTTTGAATTGACGCGAAACTGAGCTGCCACAATAGCTCCTCCGTCTATCCCATTTACGAGGGAAAGATTTCCGCCATGTTTTTCACAGAGTTTTTCACAGATATAAAGCCCCATTCCAAAATGATTGCTCGTCCCTTTCTCCTCACTAAAATATAGCTTTTTCGCTTCTTTTAATGCTTTGGCTGAGAATCCTTTCCCATCATCTTTTACAAATATTGTAAGTCTTTCCTGTTCTAGCATAAGTTTTATCTCAATCTGCTTTTGTGCATAACGAATTCCATTCGACAACAGATTTTCAAAGGTTTCAAGAATTAAGGATTTATCCATAGATAGTATCACTTTATCTGTTATGTCAACCATATCTTCCTGCAAAGTCATGGAAATCTGTACCCCACATTGACATTCCATTTCTTTTGCTGTTATCTGTAACTCATGAATCAATTCTCCAAGAGAACACCATTTGCACCTTAACTCTCTCATCTCAATAGTTTGTATCTCTGTCATCGTTTTGGAAAATTCCAGTAGTCGCTCTTCATGTTGATATATGGTACTCAGCTTTTCCAATAGTAGTTCTTGTGATACTTTACCCTGTGGGAAATATTTCAATAAAAACTCCGTATACCCTTTCATAACTGTCAAAGGCGTTCGCATATCGTGAGCAAAGGCTGCATTGATACTACTTAATTCCTTCTGTGCATCCCACTCTTGATATTTCATCTCTATCAGCTGCCTTCTTAGGTTATCGATTGCTCCACATACTTTACCCACTTCATTTTTTTCAAAATAGTTCTGCTCGTGGCTGTAATCTCCTAATTCCAAATATCCAACAGCTTCTTTTGCCGCAGAGATTCCAGGTATTACCTGGTGTTTCATGTAAATAAAGACACCCAGAAATTCTGTCACTACAATTAGAATTGCCAGACCATAAAAGTATATGAATTTAAACACAACAATTTCAAATATACCTGATGAACCTCTTTCATAGAGAACACTATATTTTTGACTATCTAATCCCCTTGCTGCATATCTTTCTAAAATGACGTTAATCCATCCCTTACAGACACTTTGTAACATAAAATTCACTACCACTGCCACTATGAGACATAGGAACATCGTACATAACAGTCCCTTGCAAAGACTACTGTTTCGAATGAGGTTTTTCCATTTCAATATTACTTCTTCTACCCAATCCATCGATATCCAACTCCCCAGACTGTTTCTATATAATTCTTCTTTGTTGCTTTTTGCAATTTTTTTCGAATTCTTCGGACATGTTCCATTACGATTGATGCATCCGCTTCACCATCAAATCCTCGCACGCTCTCATAAATATGTTCTTTATTAAATATCTGTCCAGCATGGGTTAGCAGCAACTCTAATATTGCAAACTCTGTCTTTGTCAAACATAAATCCTCTCCATTAGAACTTACTTTTCCAGCAGCAAAATCTACGGTAATTGCCTCATCCATATATACCTTATTGTGATGATTCTTACGTTCTTCCCTCCGTAAATGTGCTGCAATCCTAGCAAGAAGTTCTTCCATACTAAAAGGTTTGACAATGTAATCATCTCCACCAACCTTAAACCCATTTACCCTGTCTTTTTCCTCTGTTCTTGCGGATAAAAACAAAATTGGGCAAGTCAGTTCATCTCTTATTCTTTCACATAATTCATAGCCATCCATTTCTGGCATGTTTATATCAAGCAGTATCAGGTCCGGTTGCTGGCAAATCTGTTTTAATGCTTCACTTGCATCTGTCGCGGTATACACCAGATAATCTTCCATTTGCAAGTATTCCTTTAGCATATTACAAATATCAATTTCATCATCTATTACTAGTATTTTTTTCATTTTTATCTTCCTTTGTCTCATCTTTCTCTTTGTCTATATTACACTAATTTTTTATCAGTTCAATAATATAAAAGTATAAATTTGGTAATTGGGGTTATTATTTCAATAAATTGATTTTACCAACAATTTACATGACCATGATTATGAATTTTACAATCGCCTTATATACTATCGCTATAAAAAGTAATGAGGAGAAAGCTATGAAGAATGAAAAATTATTTCTTTTTCTAAATACAATTGCCTGGGCAATAATTGGATTTGTGCTGTGGTGCGTAGTCAGACTATTTGCTCTCGACTGTATCGAATGGGCGATATGCTTCGTCGGCTATCCATCATTTTTCATAGGAATTGTAGGAGGAGTACTATATTTATGGAATCGGAATTAGAGTACCAGTTGAGTAATTTTTGGACAATTGAGCGCAGAAAAAAATATGAAGAAGCAATGAAAAAAGTTCTTTCATTGTTGGAAAGCTTTGATGAAGAATATTATGAGAAAAAAGGTAATCATATAATCAGATTTACCGAAAAAAGACTCAAAACTCCAGAGAGCATTTATGAGAAAATCGTTCGCAAAAAGAAAAAATTTACTATTGATACGATTGAAGAGGATATCAATGATTTGGCTGGTGTTAGAATAATTTGTTTTGACATTGCTCAGATTTATAAGCTTGCATGTGTGATTGGAAAACAGGAAAGTTTTGAGATAAAAAAAGTCAAGGATTATGTTCGAAAACCTAAAGACAACGGCTATCAGAGCTACCATATCCAGCTTAAAGTTGATGGTGTTAAGGTTGAGATTCAAATTCGCACAATTCTTATGGATGCATGGTCTTCGCTTGATAGGATTCTGATTTATAAGAAGGATGAAAAAATTTCGAGAGAAATCAAAGACAATATTGAGAAGTATGCTAAATGGAGCATGCGTATGGATAAAATGGTACATAGTATGATGAAGGCGTAGATTAAATCCGCGCCTTCTTTTTTTACAGACAAATTGAACAAGTAGTCGCTGTTCGTGACAAAAAATAGATGTAATCTGGCGCTCCTCTTGCCAAAAGCCCCATCCCCACTACAGGTACAAATCCTTCTTACAGAACACAAGACTTCCTGCAACATACATAGTAATTGCACCAAGCAATAGTATAATGGCTCCTGCAATTGCATTTGATTCATTTGCCACCATTCCGCTGGCATCGAATAAGGTGAAGAAGGTAAAATACCTGGCAGCTTCTGTCTCTTCACCAACATTGGCAAGCATCTGCATTACATACATAAATGCCGGAATTCCTGCTCCAAATGCAATACTGTATTTTGTGTCGGAAAAAACACATGATGCTAAAAAACAGATTCCTGCAATAAACAGGTGTAAGCATAAAAGTGCCAGATTTAATCTAAGTAATTCTTCGACTACAAGTTCACCTGGGAATTTACTGTTTGCAACTGCAAGCTCTAATCCTGTTGAGTATAAAATAAGAATTAAAACTCCACTTACTAATACTGCAAGCTGTGTTGTCACAATTTTAATTCTCTTTATTGGTGCAGCTACAAGTACAGCCATCGCCCCATCGTCGGTATATTTTGAAATCAGTCCATTTCCGCGTAATATACAATATACCATTGGAAAAATCAGAAAGATAAATCCATACAGATATGAAACCATAAATCCAATAAGTGTGTTTGCACTTGTGTCCATTCCGACTGCTGCCATAAGTTCTGGCATCATCTCTGCAAAACCATCTAACATTTTCATCATTTCCGGGTCATACATTCCAATTATGATAGTTACATACATTGTGATAACGGCACCAAAAATGATTAACATTTTAATACTTTTCTTCAGCTCTCTTAAATATAATGTACTATTTATCATCTTTGTCACCTCCATAATAAGCTATGAAAATATTTTCAAGACTCTGCTTTGAAGCAACAGTTACATTGTTACCTGCTGCAACACCATCAAAGTCCTTTGCAAAAGCAAGCGCCTGCTCCGGAGACTCAAGCGTTACAGTATATTTGTGCATGTGACGCTCACGAAGAGTCTCTACTGAATCAACTGTCACCATCTTTCCTTCCCTAATGATTCCAATACGGTCACAGGTACGCTCTACCTCTTCGAACATATGACTTGAAAGAAGAATTGTCTTTCCTTTTGCCTTTTCTTCTGCAATCAGCTCAATAAAGCGGCTCTGCATCAGAGGGTCGAGTCCGCTTGTCGGTTCATCTAAAATCAGGATATCCGGGTCATGCATAAATGCTGTGATGATTCCGATTTTCTGCTTCATACCCTTGCTCATTTTCTTGATTTTGCCTTTTGGGTCTAACTCAAAACGCTCGATAAGTTCTTTTTGTTTTACAAGCTTAGTGATACCTTTGTATTTTGCTATGAAATTTAAAAACTCAATTCCTGTCATATCGTCAAAGAAATTAATTTCGCCCGGGATATAACCCAGTGATTTTTGTATCTTATCTCTTTCTTTCCAGCAATCCATTCCGCTTATTGTACAGCTTCCTGACTGACTTTTGATAAAGCCCATCAGGTGACGGATAGTGGTTGTCTTGCCAGCTCCGTTTGGTCCTAAAAAGCCGAATGATTCACCTTTACTAACGTTAAATGATATATTCTCAATTCCTCGATGTTTTCCAAAATTTTTTGTGAGCTTATTAATCTCAATGATGTTTTCCATATGACTTTCCTCCTATCTGTTTATAGAGTAACACTTAAAAAAAGCGAGGACAATATATATCCTCGCAAGTGACACTTTTTATTTGTCAAGTTGCACTACCTGGTGCACTCATTCTTTTCGAGAGTCGTTTTAAACATCTCAAGATCATAGTTTAATATCTTATCATCAATTTTTCTTCTGCATTTGTACACCAGATAAACGCATACATACATGAAAATTAAATATGCAACAAAACCGATTGTCACATATATATTTCTATCGAACCAGCTACACAAATATGACAGAATGGAATAGATTGCTGTGCAGATGATTATTCCACATATCTCTTTTTTGCCCAATGTATCTGACTCATCAAAATTCCATAGAATAAATACCTGAAGGTATCCGACAATATATGATGCAAATATCATCTCGGCCATATGAAGGATATCCGCTACAGCCAGACCGATAATCAGCCTGTATGAACAATAAAAAAATAAAAACGCAAAAAAATACAGGCACGCCTTAAATTCAATTCCAATTTCTTTTGTAAGATATCTCTCCCATAGACTCGGCTTGTTTTCTATATTTTTTTCTTTATTTCTTACTTTTCCCCCTACTTTTTCCCTTACTTTGGTTTTTTCTGTTTTTTTCTCTGCTTCGTTCATTAGCCTTCCCCTTTCAATAGCCTTCTAAAGTCTGATGCATATGTACGGGATATGATTATATGCTCCCCGTTTGTAAGTGTAACATCTATTCTGTTTGACGGCAGACTTTTTAGTTTTGAAACCTTACTGACATTGACTATCATCGACTTGCTGCATCGAAAATATCTGGCATCGTCAAGCATTATTTCTATTGAATATAAT
>JAXJVZ010000373.1:0-7839 GCA_036308285.1 Agathobacter sp.
GCAAATCCCCTCTAGGGTTTCGGGGGAATGAAACCTAACCAATTACTCCCTTTCCTCATTAATCGTCGCCATATAATGCTAACCCTCAAGAACCATCCACCCCCCACCGTGCACCATGCCAAGCCGAAGCTGCCACATGAAGGCACAGCCCTCTACACTATGCCAAAGCGAAGTCGCCACATGAAGGCACAGCCCCCATAAAAAGAATAAAATTTATAATATATAATAATATAGGGTATGACATTGACACATTTTGTTAATTGTCATAATATAAGTACAGAGCGGTCTCCATTAACCTTATGGTCTTGAACCATAGAATAGATGAACATTAAAGAGGGCCTCCATTAACCTTCGGTAATCAATCCGTGAAGAGATGAACATTAAAGAGTGGGAAGCTTAGTCTTCCCACATTTTTACTATATGGGTTAAATGGATTTTTATATATAGAGGTACGAAATATACATAAGGAGTTCTATTATGTTATATATTATGCGTCATGGTAAAACTGAGTGGAATGAGATGAAGAAGTTACAGGGGAGGACGGATATTCCACTTAATGAGGAGGGGCGTAGTATGGCCAGGCAAGTGCAGGAGGAATGTGCACAAATTGGTTTTGATGTTTGCTATACTTCACCACTTTTGAGAGCCAGGGAAACTGCCGAGATAGCACTTGAGGGGCTTGGGGTTCCAATCATAGAGGATGACAGATTAAAAGAAATGAGCTTTGGTGTGTACGAAGGCTGCACAAATTACTTTGAAGGTACTGGTCAGCCTATTAATGTGCTTTTCCAAAAGCCTGAGGAGTATGTGGCGGTTGAAGGTGGTGAAACTCTAGAGCAGCTTTACAGTAGAACGGGAGAGTTTCTTGAGCAGGTAATTAAGCCTGATATTATTGCGAATAAAAAAATTCTTATAGTTGGGCATGGTGCCATGAATTGTAGCATTATTAGTCAGATTAGGAATATTCCAATTGATAAGTTCTGGGATGTTGGTATTCCAAATTGTAAGCTTATTGAATTAGAAACAGATTTCTTTTTATAAAGAAAAGCCCCTGGCCAGGGGCTTTATTTGTCGAGTGAAATTTTTGATGAATGGCTACTATAATCGTCGAATAAGTTTATTGCTTTTTTAGTTGAGCTTCAATTACTACGCTTCTGATAAAATCTGATACTTTTTGTCCATTAAAATAGATTAATAGAAAAGCTATCATTACAATGGCAATTCCTAATACTAAACGATTTCGTTGTTTTGTTTTCATAAATTAATAAACCTCCTTCTTAAAACTCCGCTTTTAATTGTAGTATAATATGTTTTTTGTCAAATTGTTTGAGAAAAAATTGCAAGTAGGGACAGTTCTTATGTAAAAAAAATCCCATGTCACAATTTTGGTGACATGGGAGATAAATTATTTCACAAATTTTACAACAATGATTTATAAAGCTCCGTAATCTCCTCCACGCTAGTCTCACGTGGATTACCTGGTCGGCAGGCATCATCGTAAGCAGACTGGGCAAGGAAAGGAATATCCTCTTCTTTTACAATTTCCTTTAGGTCTGCCGGAATTCCAACATCAGAAGACAACTGCTTAACTGCATCAATTGCAGCTTTTCTGTATTCCTCCTGACTCATGCTGTCAACTCCTTCAACCCCCATTGCGCGAGCGATTTCGCGGTACTTTTCTCCAGTAGCAGGAGCATTGTATTCCATAACTGTTGGAAGAATAATTGCATTAGCAACACCATGTGGTGTGTCATATAAAGCACCAAGTGGGTGAGCCATTGAGTGAACAATTCCAAGACCAACATTAGAAAATCCCATACCGGCAACATACTGCCCCAAAGCCATATCAGTTCTTCCTTCTGGTTCATTTGCTACAGCAGAGCGAAGAGAACGTGAAATAATCTCAATTGCCTTCAAGTGGAACATATCAGAAAGTTCCCATGCACCAGCTGTTATGTATCCTTCGATTGCGTGTGTGAGCGCATCCATACCAGTAGCAGCTGTAAGTCCCTTTGGCATTGTAGACATCATTTCAGGATCAACAAATGCAACGATTGGAATATCCTTAGGGTCAACACAAACCATTTTACGATTTTTATCAGCATCTGTGATAACGTAGTTGATAGTAACCTCTGCAGCAGTTCCGGCAGTTGTTGGAACTGCAAAAATAGGAACGCATCTATTCTTGGTTGGTGCAACACCCTCTAGGCTTACAACATCCTCGAATTCAGGATTAGTGATGATAATACCGATTGCCTTTGCTGTATCCATTGAAGAACCACCACCAATTGCAATAATGTAATCAGCGCCTGAAGCCTTAAATGCAGTAACTCCGGACTGAACATTTTCAACTGTTGGGTTTGGCTTAATGTTTGAATAAAGCTCATAAGGAATAGCCGCCTCATCAAGAACATCAAGCACCTTCTTGGTAACACCAAATTTTACAAGGTCAGGATCAGAGCATACAAATGCTTTTGTGAAGCCTTTTCCCTTTGTCTCGGTAGCAATCTCGGCGATTGCCCCAGCTCCGTGATAAGATGTTTCATTAAGTACAAATCTGTTTGCCATATAAAAACCTCCTCTAAATATAAAATGTAAAAACCTGATATACTTATTGTAGTCCCTTTTTCCAATTAAGAAAATACTTAAATATAAAAAATAATAGTTCATCAAATTAGAGCTTCACTTGTTGTTGACAATTAATATGACGGATGATATTTTATTTAGTGTGCAATAATAATAGCACGATAATCAAATATTTAAACACTATGAAAAAGAGAGTACATCAGTGGAATTTTTACAGAGAATCTTCCCTTGGCTGAGAGGAAGAGATTGGAAGTTGGTGGAACATGGCTTTGGAGTGGCAGGACTGAACCGAAAGGATAAGCTCTGACGGGAACACCCGTTATAGTGGAGGATGTTATTTTTACAAATTGAAAAATTGACATCTAGCGAGGCGCAGGTCGTAAGGCGTGCGTGAATGGAAGTGGTAACACGGGATTATGTCTCGTCTTCATGTAGTGTGAAGGCGGGACTTTTTATTTAACCCAAGAGTGACTTTTCAGAAACTCACGAATAAGATAAACAGATTCGTCATGCGAGCATGTAAGAATCTGTTTATCTTATTCGTGAGGTGACTCGAATAGAGTCACCGCCCCATATATGAGCAAAATTAGCTGTGAAACAGCGGGAAAGTGCGCGAGGCGCACGATTTTGCGAATGTATGGGAAGAGGCTGAATAATTAAAAAGTGAAATAGGAGGAAAGCAAAATGGCAAACAAAGGTAAATTCTATATGACAACAGCTATTGCATATACATCAGGTAAGCCTCATATTGGTAACACATATGAGATTATCCTTGCCGATGCAATTGCAAGATACAAAAGAGCAGAAGGCTATGAGGTATTTTTCCAGACAGGAACAGACGAGCATGGTCAGAAAATTGAGGAAAAAGCACAGTCAGCAGGAATCACACCTAAGGAATTCGTAGACGGAATTTCAGACCAGGTAAAGGATATCTGGAATATGGTTAACTCTTCACATGACAAATTCATCCGTACAACAGATGAAGACCATGAGAAGTGCGTTAAGAAGATTTTTAAGAAATTATATGACCAGGGAGATATCTACAAGAGCTCATATGAAGGACTTTACTGTACACCATGTGAGTCATTCTGGACAGAATCACAGCTTGTAGACGGAAAATGTCCTGACTGTGGAAGAGAAGTAAAACCAGCAAAAGAGGAAGCATACTTCTTCAAAATGAGCAAATATGCAGACAGACTTATCGAGCATATTAACACTCATCCGGAGTTCATTCAGCCGGTATCACGTAAGAATGAGATGATGAACAACTTCCTTCTCCCGGGACTTCAGGATCTTTGTGTGTCAAGAACATCATTCACATGGGGAATCCAGGTAGATTTTGATCCAAAGCATGTAGTATATGTATGGCTTGATGCGCTTACAAACTATATCACAGGAATCGGATATGACCCGGACGGATCATCAGAATTCTTCGATAAGAACTGGCCGGCAGACCTTCATCTTATTGGAAAAGACATTGTTCGTTTCCACACAATTTACTGGCCAATTTTCCTTATGGCACTTGACCTTCCATTACCTAAGCAGGTATTTGGACATCCATGGTTACTCCAGGGTGGCGACAAGATGAGTAAGTCAAAGGGAAATGTAATTTATGCAGACGATATGGTAAAACTTTTCGGAGTAGATGCAACACGTTACTTTGTACTCCATGAGATGCCATTTGAAAACGACGGAATTATTACATGGGATTTAGTAATCGAAAGATTTAACTCAGACCTTGCCAATATTCTTGGAAACCTTGTAAACAGAACTGTTTCAATGAGCAACAAGTATTTTGACGGAATTGTAAAGAGCACAGGCGTTACAGCAGGTCCTGATTCAGCAATCGTAATCGATGGAAAACCTGAAAAAACTTCAGAGGAAATCGATGCCGACTTAAAGGCTGTAGTTTCAGGAACAAAGGCTTTAGTTGAGAAGAAGATGGAAGAGCTTAGAGTAGCAGATGCAATCACAGAGGTATTTGCCCTTTTCCGTCGTTGCAACAAGTACATCGATGAGACAGCACCATGGGTACTTGCAAAGGATGAGGCTTTAAAGGAGCGTCTTGCTGAGGTTCTCTACAATCTTACAGAGTCAATCACAATCGGAGCAAGCTTACTTCATCCATTCCTTCCAGAGACAGCAGAGAAGATTGTTGCTCAGTTAAATACTACACTTCGTGATTTTGATGAGCTTGATAAGTTTGGCTTATACGAGAGTGGCAACAAAGTAACTGACAAACCTGAGATTCTCTTTGGAAGACTTAAGGCAGAGGACGTAATGCCAGAGGTTGAGAAAATACAGGCAGCACAGAAGGCTGAGTTTGAGGCTGAGCAGGCTAAGCTTGCAGGTACTGATGCAGCAAATGCATCAGATTCCGATAAGGCAGATGAGGATGTAATTGATATCGAGGCAAAGCCTGAGATTACATTTGATGATTTTGAAAAATTACAGTTCCAGGTAGGAGAAATTATTGCCTGCGAAGCGGTAGAGAAATCCAAGAAGCTCCTTTGCTCACAGGTAAAGATTGGAAGCCAGGTTAAGCAGATTGTATCAGGAATCAGAAAATACTACTCTCCAGAGGAGATGGTTGGTAAGAAGGTTATGGTGCTTGTAAACCTTAAGCCAGCTAAGCTTGCAGGAGTTCTTTCAGAAGGAATGCTCCTTTGTGCAGAGGATGCAGAAGGCAATCTTGCTCTTCTTAAGCCAGAGAAGGATATGCCATCAGGTGCAGAAATTGCATAAGTTGCAAGTTAAAGTTCATGCTTGTACGAAAAAGATAAATCCACGGTGAAATATCCGTGGATTTTTTGGAAAATTTTCGGAAAAATGCTGACTTGAAAAAGTAAATTCCAGTGCAGAGGTAAATTCCACCACACGTTGTTTTTTGCTGATTTTACTGGATGTTTTTTAGCTGATTTTTCTGTTTTCTGCTATAATTAGCTCAACTTATCGAAAAATACTTCATTTCTGGGCATGTGAAACGGACCGCTGAGAATCAGTGTGCGAGACTGAATTCCACCGGTCACATATGAAAAATGTGAAACGTTTACTTCCGGTCTGACAGCAGATTTCGATCAGTTGATTAGTGGTTAAAGCGGATCAGCTTAGGCGTCAGATTTACCTCATCCGGGGCAATCGGTCTAAGCTGAAATGCATTTAACACATCTTCGCCCATGGTTTCTAGTGCAACACTGTAAGGGGTTCTGCCTCCAAGGCTTTCCCTCGGTGTTGAATTGATATGGCTTGTGATCAGGTTCACATCCCATTGGGTAAGGAATTCAAAACTGGTTCCTTTCGGGAGTACCATGCGAAGCATGGTGTGCGCCTGTTCCAGACCTCCTTTTTGACCGCTGCGCATGGGATCACAGTAATAGATACTGGTGCGCTGCATGCCGTCAATGCCTGTTTCAAGAGCGTCCGGATCACCAAACTCTGAGCCGCGGTCAGTCAGTAAATACTCAAAGACGGAAATGAACTCATAGGTTCCAAGTCGTTTTTCTAAGCGGTCAAATACGAGGCGGACAGCACCTTCTGTACAACGGTTCATCAGAAAAGCAAGAAACAGCTTTTCCCTTGTGAAGAAAAATGTAAGCAGCGTTTTCTTTGAATCCCTTGAGGAGTGTACAGTATCCATTTCAGCAAAGAATGGAAGCTGCAGAGCCTGGAAGTCCTGATACGTCCGATTGATAAAAACAGTCCGGTTTGTGATCTGTGTTTTATGACACTTGCGTGGTTTGAATTTCACTTTGCGTTTCAGGTCAACATTCCTAGCTGTGAACAGTCCCTGGTCGAGATAGGAATAAACTGTCCTGACAGAAAGATCGAGTTCCGGATGGTTGGTGACAATCTGATAGGGCGACTGTCCCTGCTCAATCAGCGGTGAAATGATCCTGTCTTTTTTACGAAGTTCATGCTTGGTAAGATTGATTCCGGCTCTGGAATCAGAGAGTTTTTCACGGTATTTTCGTTCGGAAAATCTTGCATTGTATGTATATTTGTGAGCGATTGTACAGTGATTGATCCTCTCAGGGCATCCATTGCAAACGTAAGGCGCTTTGTCCAGACGGCTGCAACGTTCTTTTTCGAAGTCTTTGCAGGTCTGGTTACATGTCGGACAGGAAGTACATTTCACACCGCAAAGAACGATCTTGCCGCAGGCATTGGTTTTCTTGCAATGATAGCGATGGATACAGAAGTTCTTGGCATTATAAAAGGTGCCCTTGTGATACCAGTCAGACAACCGGTGGGCCTTTACCTCTTTCGAGATGGTGGTAGGATCCTTGCACAGGAACCTGGCGATATCCTTAAAGGATGTGCCTTTGTTCAATTCATTTTCGATGTAAATACGATCTTCAAGAGTGAGATGTTTCTGGTTACCGGGGATATATTTACTCATAGTTCCTCCTTCTACTGCTGTCAGAAGGAGAGATAACAGTACCACGTTTGTATGAAAGAGTAAATATCAACTGTGCGAGATTAAATTCCACCGCATAAGTGGGCGGTGGAATTTAAATAAAAAATTATCATTTTCGGAAAAATTAATTATTTTCATTTAAAAAGAAGCTGATAGATGGTATAATAGGACTAAGTTTACATTTGAGGGTATTATTTTTGGGATAGGATTATACGATGAACAATATTTTGGTGGATATTATTAATAAGCTTTATCAGAAAGAAGAAGGAATTATTGCAATACGTCATTATAATAATTTCTGTATTAATGCTGATAAGCTTTCTTTAATTAAAGAGGATAATACAAAAGTTAAAATAGTTCACAGGGATTTTTGTGATGCGCGTGTTTCAAGACCGTTTGATCCTTTTTTGCAGACGATTAATGAGCTATGTATTAAGCATGAGCTGCGAATCGAAGAAGTCCTTGAGAAGTGCCAAATATATCCATTACATTGTGAGATATATGAAAGTTATTTTACCAGTGGCATAGCAACTAGAAAAGAAAAGCCGCTTATTAATGAAATTAATTTTGAACAGCAGCTTTTTATAGAAGAAATCGCAAGAATGCTTGAATTCTTTGCCAAGCTTGAACCAATATGTTTTATCTTGGAGAATGTAAGTGTTGCTGGATATTCTACATTGTGGGAAATTCAAAAGCTTATGGAATTATCCATTAAAAATATTTCTATAATCTGTACCTTTAACGAGACTGAGAATGAAGTCGAATATACAAAAGAGCTTTGGCAGTCGCTTGTTACAGATTGGGAGAATAACAATATTCTCATTGATGTTATGGAC